>JAFUVC010000130.1 GCA_017483785.1 Prevotella sp. | reverse complement strand
GAAAAACGAGAAAAAAACATTTTTACACATTATTTATATTATTAACTAAAAAGAGAGAGAATTTATGGTTAAAAGACTAACAGTGTTTTTGGCCGCCCTGCTGCTGACAGCAGTGGGAGCAATGGCCCAGATGCAAGTCAGCGGTACCGTGGTGTCTCAAGACGATGGCGAACCCGTGGTGGGTGCAACCGTATTGGTCGTGGGAACACAAGTCGGTACGGCTACGAATGTGGACGGTAAGTTCACGCTGACCTGTCCGAAAGGGCATGAACTCTTGCGTATTACGTATGTGGGTATGGAACCCATCGAGGTGACAGCCCGTCCGAACATGCGCATTGTGCTCACGAGCGACCAGAGCGCACTCGACGAGGTGATTGTCGTGGCCTTCGGTCAGGCAAAGAAATCGGCCTTTACGGGTTCGGCAGCCGTGGTCGGTGCAGAGAAAATTCAGGCTCACACCACCTCTAACGTTGCCAACACGCTCGTAGGTTCGGTTCCCGGCCTTCAGATGCGTGGTTCAAGTGGTGCCCCCGGTGCCGGAGCAGGTGCGATGAACATTCGCGGTATCAGTTCGCTCTATGCAGGTACTGACCCGCTGATTATTGTCGACGGTGCTCCCTACACGGCCAGCCTTTCTAACATCCCGACGAGCGACATCGAGTCGGTGACGGTGCTGAAAGACGCTGCCAGTGCAGCACTTTATGGTGCCCGCGGTGCTTCGGGTGTCATTCTCGTGACCACGAAGAAGGGTAAGAGCCACGATGCCATCATCAACGTTGACGTGAAAATGGGTGCCAACAGCCGTTCCGTGCAAGACTACGATGTCATCAGCACACCGCAGGAATACATGGAGGCCTACTACGCACTGCGCTACAACCAGCGTTACTACGGTCAGGGCTATTCTGCCGCTGAGGCCAACGCGTGGGCTAACCGACAGGCACTCGCCGACGTGGCCTACAACATCTTCACCGTGCCCGACGGCGAGCAACTCATCGGCCTGAACGGAAAAATCAACCCGAATGCCACCATCGGCCGCAGTTACACGACTCAGAACGGTGAGACCTACTACATGCAGCCCGACAACTGGACGGATTTGGCTTACTCAACCGCACTTCGCCAGGAATACAACGTCAGTGCCAACGCTGCCAACGAGCGTGGCTCGTTCTACTCCAGTTTTGGCTACCTGAACGAGGACGGTATCATCGAGTACAGCGGATATGAGCGCATCAGCGCCCGTGTGCGTGCCGACTACCAACTGAAGAAGTGGATGAAGTTGGGTGCCAACGTGAACTATGTTCACTCACACACCACTTCCAACCCGAATATGTCGACAGACTGGGGCTCGACCAACTTGATGTACTACACCTCAATGATTGCTCCGCTCTATCCCGTTTTCGTTCGTGTGCTGGATGCCAACGGCAATCCCGTCATCCGTACCGATGAATACGGCAATCCGCAGTACGACTACGGTGTGGGTAACACGAACTATGTAGGCTACGACCGCCCGTTCCTGAGCACAGGTAACCCGCTCGGCTCGAACCGCTACAACAAGGTGATGAACAGCGGAAACCAGTTCAACGGCAGTTTCAACCTCGACATCACATTGTTCCCTTGGTTGAAGTTCAACAACACGAGCACGGCCATTCTCGGTCAGACCAACTATTCTGACTATGAAAACCCGTTCTACGGCCCGAAAGCCGGTGTAAATGGTGAAATCACGAAGTATCAGAGCAACACGCTGCGCCAGAACCACGTGCAGACGCTGACTTACTTCAACAAGTTCGACGCCCACGACCTTCAGGTGATGGTTGGCCACGAATACTACCACACGAAGACGAAGTATCTTGAGGCAATCCGCACAGGTGGATTCTCGCCCGAGATTCCTGAACTCAATGCCTTCGCCACGATGTCGGGTTCAAATTCCTACACAACCCAGTACAACGTTGAGGGTTACTTCGGAAATGCACAGTACAACTACGACGGCAAGTATTTCGCTTCGGCATCTTATCGTCGCGACGCATCTTCCTACTTCGCCAAAGACCACCGCTGGGGTAACTTCTGGTCAGTGGGCGCTGCATGGCTCATCTCGAAAGAGAAATTCATGGAAGACACCAAGTCGTGGCTCGATATGCTGAAACTGAAAGTTTCTCTGGGTCAGCAGGGTAACGACAACATCGGCAACTGGGCCTATATCGACCTCTATACGCTGAGCAAGTCTTCCGAGACCTCGATGGCCCCGACGTTCTACCGCGTAGGTAACGAGGACATCACTTGGGAAACCACGACTAACTTCAACGTAGGTCTTGAGTTTGAACTGTGGAAAGGCCGCTTGGTAGGTAACCTCGACGTTTACTCCAAGAAGACCACCGACCTGCTCTTCTGGCTCTCGATTCCCGAGTCGGCAGGTTCGCGCGGCTACTATGGCAACATCGGCGACATCCGCAACTCGGGTATCGAACTCGACCTGACGGGCCACATCATTCGCACGAAGAACCTCGACTGGTCGGTTTCAGCCAACATTTCGCACAACTCTACCAAGATTCTCAAACTGCCGAAGTCTAAGATTACAGAGAACGGCGGTTTCTATGAGAGTGGTTACTGGTATGCCGAGGGCGAACCCATGTATAACAACATGAGTTATGTCTATGCAGGTGTGAACGAGCAGGGTGAGGCACTCTACTACTACGACGCTGAACTCAGCCCCGCAGGCGGAAAAAACATTACCAACAACATCGCCAAGGCTGCAACGAACAAGTCTGGAACCACCACCAACATCGGTGAGGCCAGCCGCTACGCCACAGGTTGCGTGCTCCCGAAAGTCTTCGGCGGCTTCAGCACCATGCTCCGCGTGGGCGACTTCGACGCAAGCGTGACCTTCGACTACCAGATTGCCGGACAGGTTTGGGACAGCCGTTACCAGAACCTGATGCCTCCCCCGACGGATGCCGGAAACGCCGGTCGCAACTATCACAAAGACTGGGTGAAGGCATGGACACCGAACAACACCGACAGCAATATTCCCCGCTGGCAGTTCGGCGACGCTTATGCAACCGCCTCTTCAGACCGCTGGCTGACGAACGCAAGTTATCTGAACTTCCAGTCGTTCAACGTCGGCTACACCATTCCGAAAAACCTGACCACCAAGGTTGGAATCTCTACGCTGCGCCTCTACTGCGCAGGCGAAAACCTGATTTTCTGGAGTGCCCGCAAGGGTCTCGACCCGCGCTATTCGTTCGACGGCAATGCGTCGGTGAACGTCTATTCGCCGGTACGCACCATCTCCGGAGGTATTCAACTGACATTCTAACGAATTAAATAAGGAGAAAAAAGTATGAAAAAGAAGATATTATCGTTCATTGCCGTTGCAACATTATTGTTCTCAATGACAAGTTGCATCAAGGAAATTGACCCCCAGAGCAGCACAGTGACGAAAGATCAGGTGGCAAACGCTCCCGGAGCCTTCCAAAACGCTGTGGATGCCATCACTGCATCGCTCTGCGGCTCGTTCACCTATGCTCCGAGTGACACTCGTCCCTACGACATCGGTTTGCCGGGATTCTATCTGATACGCGACGTGATGGGACAGGACGTGGTTTACTACTATCAGAACTGGTTCGCTTCATGGTACCAGGGTTCTTACTTAGGCCCGTCTTACGCTTACACACAGTTGCCTTGGACCTACTACTACAAGTGGATCAAGAGTTGTAACGAAGTAATCTCATTGGCAGGCGAAGAGCCCGAGGCCGACAAAATTCACGGTGCCGGTATCGCTTACTGCATGCGCGCTTACTTCTATCAAGACCTCGCTCAGATGTTTGCCCCTGAGACATACGCTAAGAACAAGCAGGCCGAAACCGTTCCCGTCGTAACCGAGAAGACAGCCTTGACAGACCTGCCCGCCAATCCGCGTGCCACCAACGAGGCCATGTGGGAGTTCATCCTCTCCGACCTTGACAAGGCTGAGCAATATCTCGAGGGCTACACCCGTACCGACGTCTATACGCCCGACAAGAGCGTGGTCTACGGTCTGAAAGCCCGTGCCTACCTCATCATGGAAGACTGGGCCAATGCCGAGAAATATGCCAAGTTGGCACAGGCAGGCTACACCGTCATGGACGAAGCCGCCTACACCGACTGGGACAACGGCTTCAACAAGCCGAACGGCTCGTGGATGCTCGGACTGACCTATAAGGCTGACGACCCGAACATTTTGCTCAACGATGCCGACTCTTCATGGGGTTCTATGATGTGTATGGAAATTAACCCGACCGTTTCTGGTTGCGGATATGCCGCCAACTACCATCAGCCGTTCACCATCGACCGCCATCTCTATGAGACGATTCCTGCAACCGACTGGCGCAAGAAGTGCTACATTGACTTCGCCATCGAAGAAACCACGGCTCGTGGCAGCGAAGAGCGTCTGGCGGCATTGTCTGCTTACACCAAGCATCCAGACTGGTTAGATGCCAACTGGCCGCATTCGCAGTATCCGTTCCTCGGTGGTATCAACCTGAAGTTCCGCACTGCAGGTGGCGAGGAAGGCCGCGACAACCAGTATATCGGTTTCACCGTGGCAGTACCCATGATGCGTGTTGAAGAAATGAAACTCATTGAAATTGAGGCTGCCGGCATGCAGAGCGAAAGCCGTGGCATCCAGTTGCTCACCGAGTTTGCCAAGACCCGCGACGCCAACTATGAATATGGCCAGCACAACGAGGCCTACGGCAATACTTCGACAAAGGCTTTCCAGAACGAAGTGTGGTGGCAGCGCCGCGTAGAATTCTGGGGTGAAGGCCTGGCTACGTACGACATCAAGCGTCTCAACAAGGGTGTCATCCGCAGTTATAAGGGCACAACCCACCCGGAAGGCTATCGCCAGAACACTACGACACCGCCAGACCGTATGACGTTCTGCATCGTACAGACGGAAACGAACTACAACACGGCTTGCACGAACAACGCAACTCCAGTGGCTGTTACGGCAGATTCTCCTGAATATGCATGGTAAATTAAACATTTAAAAGGATAAGAATATGAAAAAATATATTGAAAATCTGTTTCTCGTGTTGTTCGCACTCGTTGTGCTGGCAGCATGTAAAGACGAGGAAGGCACAGAGGTTGGCAACGATTCGCAGCCGAGAGTAACGCTCTATAAATATGACGCACAGCCTCCTTATAATGGTGACAACGATGTTGTACTCAGAGTTGCTGCCAACAGTAAAGTGCAGGAAGCGTATTATTTCGTAGAGAAAACAGAAAGTAAGGATGCCCGTGGCATTAGTGCCGATGAATATGCGAATCTCGTAGTTTCAAATGGCCAGAAAATTGAAGGTATCAATGGTGTGTCTGATGTAGATTTGACCATTACCGGAATGCAGGGCGAAACGACCATTACCGTGGTTGCAGTAAATGGAGGTACTAAGAATTCTTCCTTCGTGACGTTCAAGGGCCTTGACTGGCAAGATATTGCTGACGGAACGTATTACTTCTCTGTTGCTAACATTAAAAACATGATGGGCGAAAGCGTTCCTACTACATTGCAGTATTGTGCAAACGAAGAAGGACTCTATCGTCTGAAAGATGTTTTCGGCGAGGGCTATTCTCTGAAGTTTACAGACACGGGAGAAACTGACAGCGACAGCTATGGCCGTTTTAAGATCGTCCGCGTAGCCGCACAAAACACACCGCTCACCTTTGGAAATTATGGTGCTGTGGGAGTTCGTGACGTGGCAACATGGCAGAATAATGACGGCTATCTGGACAATGGAATGTACGCAGACAATTCGTGCTTCTTCTGGGTACAGTACTTTGTTTCTTCAGGTAGTCTTGGCTATGGCTACGATGAGTTTGTTCCGAATGATTAATGGGAATCTGAATACAAAGCGAAGCCTCACCCGAAAAGGTGAGGCTTCGCTTTGTTAGTGGATTACCTTTTCTTCCCCTTGCCAAAAAGGTCAGAGTGTGTACCTGTTCGGTAAAGAGAAATCAAGACCTCTGCGGACCGCCAACTTCTATATTGTTGCCAAAAATTAACCTTCTTGTTGGGGATATTGATTGTAATAGCCGTCGTATTGGTACGAATTTTAAATTACCGATTGCCACATTTCCTTTTCTGTCGACAAAGTTACGGAATTTTATTAGCTCCAACAAATTTTTCTTTTAATTTTTTGCGGTATTGAAAAAAACACTATTTTTGCAGTCAAATAACAGAAAAATAAAAGAACGGGCTATGAATACAATAGCAATGAATCATCTTTGGAGTTATCTGCAAGGTCTTGCTATGACTACCAGCAATCAGCGTTGGTTGGCCAACAGGTTAATCGAAACGGCCCAAAGGCGAGAAAGTCAGAAAACATAAATGCTGTTTCTGATAAGCATTTTTTTGAATATTTTGCTTGTTGGATTAAGCAAAATATTGTATCTTTGCACCATATTTCAAAACTTATAACAGATTTATGGAACAATTGCAAGCTCAACATTTACGTTTATTGTCGCACTTGGACACAAGTTATCAACGTAGCCTAATGGCGAAAATTAATTGGAATTCGCGTTTAATTGGAATACGTGGTGCGCGAGGTGTAGGCAAGACGACGATGCTTTTACAATATATTAAGGAAAGGTATGGCTCTGACCCAAACATTGCGCTATATGCGAGTTTGGACCATCTCTATTTTGCACATCACAACTTGTTAGAATTGGCAGAAGAATTTTACAAGCGAGGCGGAAAGTGCCTGTGTCTGGATGAAGTGCATAAATATTACGGCTGGAGTCGCGAAATAAAAAACATCTATGATGGTTTTCCCGATTTAAAAGTGGTTTTTACAGGCTCTTCCCTTCTCAATATTTTGAATGCCGAGGCCGATTTGTCGCGCCGCTGTATGAGTTATGATATGCAAGGACTGTCGTTTCGTGAATATTTATGGTTCAAGGAGCATCTCTCGTTTCCCGTCTTTTCATTAGATGACATTCTGAATCATCCGTTAGAAGCGTCGGAACATATTTCTAAAAATTGCAGACCCCTGCAACATTTCAGCAAATATCTGCAAGAAGGATATTATCCTTTTTTCTTACAGCCGAATATCGATTATCTGACACAAGTGCAGAAAGTGGTCAATTTAATTTTGGAGATAGAGTTGCCACAACTGGGCAATGTGGATGTAGGTAATATACGGAAATTGCGCAGTTTACTTTCGGTGATCAGCAGCGGAGTTCCATTTGCCGTGGATATTAGTAAAATGGCGCAAATGGCAGAACTGAACCGCAATACGATAGTGAACTATCTTGCCCACCTCAACCGTGCCAAGTTGGTGAACCTGTTGTACAGCGACGCTTTGAATCTGAAACGTATGCAGAAGCCGGACAAGATTTATCTGGAGAACACAAACCTGCTATATGCATTGTCGCTTACCCAAGTGGAAACGGGAACTGAGCGGGAGACATTTTTTGTCAACCAATTGTCGTATCATCACGATGTTGAATATGCAAAACAGGCCGATTTCTTAATTGACAGGAAATATACGATTGAAGTAGGAGGACAAGGCAAAGGAAAAAGACAGATTACAGGCATAGAAAATGCTTATATTGCTGCTGACGGCATAGAATATGCCCTGGGCAACAAAATTCCACTATGGCTATTTGGATTTCTGTATTGACAAACAGGTGATTAACAAATCCCTCGGATGCGCAGTGCATCCGAGGGATTTTTGCAAGATTTTGGGCTGTTGACAGAGCGTCACTTCCCCAACAAGTGTCTGATGGCGGCCTCGAGTTGCGGGTCGCGGCCGTTGATGAAGTCCTCGGGCGAGTTATAGACCTCGATGTCGGGCCAGAGTTCGCTGTTCTCGGTCCATTCGCCGCGCAGGTCTTTCTTGCCCACCTGCGGAATGCCGAAGACGAGCGAGCGGTCCATGAGCGTCTCCCACCACACGCTGGTGGCGGTTCCGGCTACGGGCGTTCCGACGAGTTTGCCGATGCCCAGTTCGCGATAGACCCACGGGAAGCCCTCGCCGTTGCTGTAGCAGTCTTCGTTCATGAGCACGCACGAGGTGCCGACCCACTTGGCCAGCGGGTCGCGGCCCACGTATTCGCCGCGCGGCAGGAAATTGTGGTAGAGTTTGCCGCTGAGCAGCGTGCAGAGGTCGTCGTGGAGCCATCCGCCGCCGTTGTAGCGCTCATCGACGATGACGCCCTCGCGGTTGCGGTTGTTGTCGTTGAGCAGTTCGCTGTAGAGTTCGCGGAAACTCTCGCTGTTCATCGACTTGATGTGGACGTAGGCCAATCGGCCATTGGAAAGGCTATCGACGAGGTGGCGGTTGTGGTCCACCCAGCGCTTGTAGAGCAGGTTGTCGAGTTGTCCGCCGCTGATGGGCTTGACCGTGACCTCGCTGCGCTGCTTCGTGGCGGGGTTATAGACCGTGACGCGCAGGGGTTTTCCGGCCTTGCCGTCGAGCATCCAGTTATAGTCTTCGCCAGCCTTGATGTCGTTTCCGTCGATTTTCTCGATGATGCAGCCCGGCGTGACGCCCGTTTTCTTCACGGCGAAAGGTCCGCGCTTGATGACTTCCTCGACGCGGAGGCCGTCGCCGTCGTAGTCTTGGTCGAAGAAGAGGCCGAGGTGAGCCGTCGGCAAGCCATTGCTGCCGGGCCTGTAGCGGGCTCCCGTGTGCGAGGCGTTGAGTTCGCCGAGCAACTCGCTGAGCAGGTCGCTGAAGTCGTAGTTATTGTTGATGTGGGGCAGGAATTTCTCGTAGATGGCGCGATAGCCTTCCCAGTCCACGCCGTGGAGGTTGGGCTCGTAGAACTTGTCTTTCACCTGCCGCCAGACGTGGTCGAAGAGGTACTTTCGCTCCTCGTAGGGCTGGAAGTTAAAGGGCGCCTCGAAGGCGATGGTCTCGGTTTTTCCCTTGCCCAAATCGACTTTCTTGATGCCGCCCGAACTGAGGAACAGGTTTTTGAAGTTCTTGTCGGCCTGCATCCGTCCGCCGCCCACATTTTTGAGCACGAGTTCGGTCTTGTTCTCCAAGAAATCGCGCTTCCAGAGGTCGTAGCCGCCTTCAAACGACGCCTGATAATAGAGCGTGTCGCCCTTCGGCGAGAGCATGGCGTCGCCCATGTGCGACGAGGCTGTGGTCAGGCGCACGATGCGGTCGCGGCAGTTGTCGAGGTCGAGCACCAATTCGGGCTTTTTGGGCGATGAAACCGGCTTTTTCTGGGTTTTCTTGCCGTCTTTTTTGCCTTTGTCGGCCGTTTCTGCCGATTTTTTCCTCTCTTCCTTCAGCCGTTCGTCCAACAGCGACTTTTCTTCCTTCGTCATGCGGAAGCGCTCGTAGGCGTCGAGGTCGAAGAACATCAGGTAGGCATCATCCTCCGAGCCCCAACTGCCGTGGCTGCGGTAGCCGGCGCGGTCGCTCTGGTAGAGCATGGCCTTTCCGCCGAGCGCCCATCGGCCTCCGCCGTCGCTGTAGGCGCTGTTCGTCAGGTTGTGGATTTCGCCGCTTCCCTTGGCATCGACGATGGCGATGTCGGTGCTGTGCCAGCCGCCCTTGCCGATGTAGCCCGTCATGAGCCAGCGGCTGTCGGGACTCCACTCATACCAGAGGTCGCCGTCGCTGTAGGAGTAGTTGAACTTGCCGTCCATAGCCGTGTGGACCTGCTTCGTGTCGATATTCATCACGCGCAGGGCTCCGCGGTCTTCAAAGAAGGCGACAAATTTGCCGTCGGGACTGAATTTCGGCTGCTGCGAGGTCAGGTTGGTCTGTGTGAGGCGTTCTTCTTGCAGTTCGGTGGCGTAAGTGAACAGTTTTTCGGCCTTGTTTTTGATGACGGTGCGATAAATCTGCCACACGCCGTTGCGCTCGGCGGCATAGACGAGGCTGCGCCCGTCGGGCGAGAAACTGACGTTGCGCTCCTGCTCGGGCGTGTTCGTGATGCGCTTCGTGGTCTTGTAATCGATAGAGGTCACATAGACATCGCCGTGGGCCACGAAGGCAATCTCCTTGCCGTCGGGCGACAGGCCGATTTCGGTGGCTCCGCTGGTCAGGGTCTGACGCACGAGGTCGCGGTCGGTGCGGTCGGCCACGATGCTCACGCTCACTTTTCGCGGTTCTGCGCCCTCGCGGAGCGTGTAGATTTCGCCGTCGTAGCCATAGCAGAGCGTGCCGTTCTTGGCCGACGTGAGGAAGCGCACGGGGTTGCCCTTGTAGTGCGTGAGTTGCGCTCCGCCCTTTTTCCACACGTTGAACGTGCCGTCTTTTTCGCTCAGGTAGTAGAACGAGTCGCCGTCGGGCGTCCACACGGGCGTGCGGTCTTCGCCCCGGAAGTCGGTCAGTTTGGTGTAGCGACCGTCTTTCAGCAGCCAGATGTCGCGCGTCACGGCACTCTGGTGGTGCTTGCGGAAGGCGTCTTCATAGCCTTTCACGTCGTGGTAGAGGATTTCGCCCTTGGCGTTGATGCTGATGTCTTCCATGGTGATGGTCGAAAACAGTTTTGGCCGTCCGCCCGAGGTGCTCACCTTGTAAATCTGGGGGAAGACGCCCTCTGCCAGCAGGCTGCTTTTCACTGCCGGCATGATGGCGGCACGGAACAAGACGTTGCCGTTGTCGAGGAAGGCCACGGGCGTTTCCTTCGCGCTGTTGGTGGTGAGGCGCTTCGGCGTTCCGCCCTCGCGATTGACGATATAGACGTCGAAACTGCCCTCGCGGTCGGAGGCGAAGGCGATTTGGCGTCCGTCGGGACTCCAGACGGGCCACGCCTCGTAGGCCGGGTTGGTGGTCAACTGGCGAGCCTGTCCGCCTGTGGCAGGGACGGTGTAGAGGTCGCCTTTGTAAGAAAACACGATGGTTTCACCGTCGGGTGAAATGGCAGGATAGCGCATCCAGAGCGGATTGTCCTGCGCCCATGCGGTGATGCCTGTCAGGGCAAGAACCGCCGAAATGAAAAGTTTTCGTAGCGTCATAATTTTGAATTGTTTATTTATTTATCAATCAATCATTAGTATTATATTCTCCCAAAGGTTCACTGGCATAATATACCAATCTTTCTTCAGGTTCCCAATGTTCAAAATCTATTTCCATATTTCTTTGAAGATGTGGGGCTGCAATGTATTTTGTAATAGCTGTAGCTACAAATTTTGCGAGATTAACGGGAACTGCATTGCCTATCATCTGCTCTATTTCAGTCTTGTTTCCCACAAATTTAAAATCACGTGGGAATGTCTGAATGTAGCTACGTTCAAGAGTTGTGAGTGGACGAATGCCTTCTTTTGATTCCACAGGGTCATTGGTATGTATTTGGTATCCAGCAGGCATCGGGCGATTGACACCACGTATTGTGGGGCTTGGCTCGTCTATACTGAAAATCCCTCGACGAACATAACTGCGAGGATGACGGTAGTAGTAGTTGATACCGAGAGATTCACCAAAATAGTCGCGCATTGTCATAGGCTTATCGGAAATCCCACTGTTGATGAACGGATTCATAAAGTTGTCCATTTCGTGGAGTTTTCCGATGAGAAAGAATCTCTTTCGCTTCTGTGGAACCCCACAATAACTGGCATCGAGCACTCGTTGTGAGAGGCCGTATCCTGCTTCCTTGAAGATAGTTTTGGCATCGATGAGTTTCTGGGTTTTGATGATGCGTTCTACATTCTCCATTACAAACCATTTGGGCCGCACGAGGCTGATAATTTGTGCATAGTGTATAGTGAGGTCGCCGCGTCCTCCTTCTTCGTTGCGTTTACCTGCCGAAGAGAAATCTTGACAGGGAGGACCTCCGATAATCATATCAGGTTCAAATCGGCAAATAGCCGTTGCACTGGCTTGCACATCACTTAAATCCATTTCTTCGGCAGGATGTCCGAAATTGAGGCGATAGACATTTAGCGCAGCTTCCCACTTGTCGTAAGCGGCTACCACATTGTAGCCTGCCTTTTGAAATCCAAGGCTGAGGCCTCCGCAGCCACAGAATAAATCTACAACTTTCATAAAATTTAATCGAAAATATCAGGACTGTTTACTAAAACTGCATCAAATCGGCGTTCAGGACTGAGCAAATCTTGACCACCACCAAGAATAATATTTTTGATCTCATATTTTGAGATACGGGGCTTTACAATTTCTGAACTATTCAAAAATGTATGCGATTTTGTACCAGGCAGGGCAAATGCCTTATCGTTAGTGAGATTGTAGGACTGGAGTCGGATAATGCGCTTGTAATCAAATGTATCGTAGGTTACATAATCAAGCAACATTTTGTAAATCCAGATGATTGTGCGGTGAAACCTATTAAGGCGGCGAATATTTGTTGCTTCTTCAGTGCTGCACATTTGGATGATGCTTAAGTTAGACCATATAAACACATCAAGGCAGTCGTCTTTCAAACGCATCTTGTTCCCCTCTGTTTTCCAAATAGGTTGGATGATGAGCGGTTTTTGCTTACTACACATATCGGTGGAAATGGCGAGGATAGAGTTAAGAATCTTCGTGTAATGTGGCAAAACCTCATCGATTTCTTCCCAATGGTTGATTTGGGGAACATTGCGGAGCATCTTTCTCAGGCGCTCTTTGCCTTCTAAAGTTTCATAGTTGGCGCAGATACTACAAGCAAGGAAACAAATCGTTGGTGGACGCATCACGATTTCTGTGCCCCATTGCGATTCGGGTTGAGTTTTTGTAGTATTATCAGGCAGGGCGGTTAGTTTGACTTCGAGACCTGAGAGAATCTCATTCGTTTTATGATTGAGCATCACAAGGTCTATTTTCTCTCGCTCTCCTTGATAAAATTTCTCATAAGGAGAAAAGCCAGCTTCGTAATTGTAATAGGCCTCATCGCTCAGAGGGTCAATGCCCAAAAGATTCTTGCTTTCTATCGTTGTATGGATAACCTTATTAGCCTTGTCTGTCTTAATATACACCGGCTTGATGCCCCGTGAGTACATATAAGCAACGAGCGAAGCGGGGAAAGAACTATTGAACTGGTTTTTCCCCCAACATTCCGCCCTTGTATAGTCACGGCTTGAGTGCTTTTGCCCGAATAATCCAGGCTTATTTTCCTTATTTTCCATAATGATTAATGAATATAATATGATTAATAAAAGATTCTCACAGCGGAAACTTCCGTCGGATGGGGTCGTTGTATTGTTCTTGCAGTTTCTTGAGTTCGAGTTTCAGTTTCCGGGTGATTTTCTCGGTTCCGGGCTTGCCGTAGATGTTGTTCATCTGGTTGGGGTCGCGCTTCAGGTCGTAGAGTTCCCACGCGTCGATGTCGTCGTAGAAGTGGATGAGCGTGTAGCGCGAGGTGCGCACGCCGTAGTGCTTGCAGACGCTGTGCTCGGCGGGATATTCATAGTAGTGGTAGTAGAGCGACTTGCGCCAGTCTTTGGGCTTCTTGCCTTGCAGGAGCGGCAGCAGCGAGCGGCCCTGAATGTCAGCCGGAACGGGCACGCCGGCCAGTTCGAGCATGGTGGGGGCGTAGTCGATGTTCTGCACCATTTCGGCGATGTCGCCGTGCTTCTTTGCGCCCGGCAGATAGACGAGGAGCGGCGTGCGGAACGACTCTTCATACATGAATCGCTTGTCGAACCAGCCGTGTTCGCCCATGTAGAAGCCCTGGTCGCTCGTATAGACAATCATCGTGTTGTCGAGCAGGCCGTTTTCGCGCAGATAGGTGATGACGCGGCCAATGTTCCTGTCGAGCGAGTGAATCACGCGCAGATAGTCGTGCATGTATTGCTGGTATTTCCATTCGGCGAGCGCGTTCCCCGTCAGGCGGTCGCGCTTGAACTGGGCGATGATGGGGTCGTAGTGGCGGTCCCACTGCTCGCGCTGCGAGGGCGTCATGCGGGCGTAGTTGCCGCGTCCCCACGCGTCGAGCCACTTGTTGGGCGAGTGGATTTCGCCCTCGTGGTCGAGCATTTTCAGGTCATAGACGATGTCCATGTCCTTGATGATGCTCATTTCCTGCTTCTGGGCGGCCAGACGGCCCTCGTAGTTGTCGTAGAACGTCGCGGGCAGCGGAAACTGCCTGTCGCTGAAGAGGTCGAGGTCGCACGTGTCGGGGTTCCACACGCGGTGCGGTGCCTTGTGGTGGAGCAGCAGGCAGAACGGCTTTTCCTTGTCGCGCCGGCTGGAGAGCCAGTCGAGCGCCACGTCGGTGGTGATGTTCGTCGAGTAGCCCATGCGCTGAACGGTGTCGCCGTTGCAGATGAACTCGGGGTTGTAGTAGCTTCCCTGCCCGATGAGAATGTCCCAGTAGTCGAAGCCCGTGGGCGTGCTCGTCAAGTGCCATTTGCCAATCATGGCCGTCTCGTAGCCTGCCTGTTGCAGCAGTTTCGGATAGGTCTGCTGCGAGCCGTCGAAAGTCTTCGTGTTGTCCGTGAAGCCGTTGGCGTGGCTGTGCTTTCCCGTGAGCATACAGGCGCGGGACGGCCCGCTCAGCGAGTTGGCCACGAAGGAATTCGTGAAGCGCACGCCGTTCTGCGCAATCCAGTCGATGTTGGGCGTGTTGATGAAGCGGTTGTCGTAGGCCGAAATGGTCTGATACGAGTGGTCGTCGCTCATGATATAGACAATGTTCATCGGTTTCTGGGCCTGCGCAAGAGCGGGTAGCATCACACCCACAGCCGTGGCCGAAAAGGGTTTCAAGAGGTTTGTATTCATCATTTTGAAATGAAAATTAACTGTTATTTTATGCAAATTTAATGAAATCTCACGAACTCCGTGAAGGCTTCACTCGTTTTTAATAATTTATAACAAAAGAATAATATTTGAACCCGTAGAAGAATATCCTCCAAATTTTCCCTGTGGAAACCCTTGTGTGTGTCGATTTGTCAGCAGGAAATGACAATATGTCAGAAAAGATAGGCTCGGCACGCAACTTGCAAAATGAATTGGTGAGCACCGCTCAGGGTGCAAAACGAAAAAAAGAAATTATTAACCATTTAAAAATTGAGGAGGATAAAATTATGAGACCAATGATTCGCAGAAATGCATGGTTACCCACCGTGTTCAACGACTTTTTCGACAACGATTTCATGCCGCGTGCCAACGCAACGGCTCCCGCCATCAACGTGATTGAGACGGCCGACGACTACACCGTGGAACTGGCTGCCCCGGGGCTGAAGAAGGAGGACTTCAACGTGAACATCAACGAAGACGGAAACCTCGTGGTGAAGATGGAGAAGAAGCAGGAGCAGACGCAAGACGACAAGCGCGCCCACTACCTGCGCCGCGAGTTCAACTACACGAAGTTCGAGCAGACGCTGCTCTTGCCCGACGACGTGGAGAAGGCAAAAATTGCCGCCCGCGTGGAGCACGGCGTGCTCACCGTGACGCTGCCGAAGACGGAGCAGGCTCGTACGAAGGTGGAGCGACAGATTGAAATCGGGTAAAACCGAGCCAAGAACCGAGAATAATAGCCGCAGACGGGGTCTGTGGCTATTATTTTTTTGTATTTTTTTTGTCAATCGGATAAAAAGTCGTAATTTTGCGCGGTATATGTTTTATTTTTAATACTTTAAAAGCTATGAAACTGAAAGCAATTCTTTCGACGCTGCTGCTGATGGTGGTCGGCGCCGTGAATGCGCAGATGATGCCGCCGATTCCACTCGACACGGCCGTGCGCATCGGAAAACTCGACAACGGACTGACCTACTACATCCGTTACAACAACTGGCCGGAGCACCGCGCCAACTTCTACATTGCCCAGAAAGTGGGCTCCATTCAGGAGGAAGAAAGCCAGCGCGGACTGGCCCACTTCCTTGAACACATGGCCTTCAACGGCTCCGACAACTTCAAGTCGGGCGAACTGGTGAGTTGGCTGGAGACGGTCGGCGTGCAGTTTGGCGGCGACCTGAACGCCTACACGTCGATCGACCAGACGGTCTATAACATCGACAACGTGCCCACGACGCGCCAGACGGTGCTCGACTCGTGTCTGCTCATCCTGCGCGACTGGTCAACGGGCCTGACGCTCGACGCCAAGGAAATCGACAAGGAGCGCGGCGTGATTCACGAGGAGTGGCGTATGCGCACATCGGCCTCGAGCCGCATGTTCGAACGCAACCTGCCGGCCCTCTATCCGGGCTCGAAATATGGCGTGCGCTATCCGATTGGCCTGATGTCGGTGGTCGATAACTTCAGTCCGCAGGAACTGCGCGACTACTACGAAAAATGGTATCACCCGACGAATCAGGGAATCATTGTCGTGGGCGACGTTGACGTGGACCACACCGAGGCGATGATCAAGAAACTCTTCGGCCCGATTACCACCCCCGAGAATGCTGCGCCGATTATCGACGAGCCCGTGCCCGACACGGCCGAGCCCATCGTCATCATCGACAAGGACAAGGAGCAGCGCGCCTCGGCGGTCGATATCATGTTCAAGCACGACACCTATCCCGACTCGCTCAAGGGCGATATGTCGTACCTGATTGTCAAGTATGTGAAGCGTGCGGCCGTGAGTATGCTCAACCGCCGTCTGTCCGAGGTGGCCAAGCAGGAAGGATGCCCCTTCGTGAGCGCTTCGGCTGACGACGACAACTACATTTTCGCCAAGACGAAAGACGCACTCAGCTTCGACGCAGTGCCGAAGGAGATGGGCCAGATGAACGACGCGCTGAAGGCCGTGCTCGTAGAGGCCCGTCGCGTGGCCGATTTCGGCTACACGCCGACCGAATACAACCGCTTCAAGGCCGACTACATGAGTTCGCTTGACAAGACCTACGAAAACCGCGAGAAGCGCACGAACACGCAGTTCTACGGCCAGTGTCTGGGTCATTTCCTGTCGAACGAGCCGATGCCGAGCATCGATTACACCTACGAAACGATGAAGCAAATCGTGCCGATGCTGCCCTTTGAGGTCATCAACGAGGCTTCGAAAGAACTGTTCAAGGCCGTCGAAAACGACTCGAAC
Source organism: Prevotella sp. (assembly GCA_017483785.1). Classification (GTDB taxonomy): domain Bacteria; phylum Bacteroidota; class Bacteroidia; order Bacteroidales; family Bacteroidaceae; genus Prevotella. The sequence goes on along the minus strand of JAFUVC010000130.1, from coordinate 4,596 downwards.
ATGGTCATCCTCTCGTTCAACAACGAGAAGGAAGGCAACGTCTATCCGACGCAGGAAGGCCTGCTCAAGGCCGTGGCCGACGCCCGTGCACAGCAGATTGAAGCCTATGTCGATAACGTGAAGGACGAACCGCTCATCACGAAACTGCCGAAGGCCGGAACCATCAAGAAAGAGACGAAAAACGCCCTGCTCGGCTACACCGAACTGGAACTTTCCAACGGCGTGAAAGTGCTGCTGAAGCAGACCGACTTCAAGAAAGACCAAGTGGTTATGTCGGGCGAAGGCCCTGGCGGCGAGTCGCTCTACGGCCAGAAAGACTATCGCAACCTGCAACTCTTCGACCAAGTCATCGGCATCAGCGGACTGGGCAACTTCTCCTCGACCGAACTCGAAAAGGCCCTCGCCGGCAAGATTGCCAACGCCGACCTCTCGATGAACGGCCGCAACATGGGCCTGAGCGGCTCTTCTACGCCGAAAGACGTCGAAACGATGCTGCAAATGGCCTATCTCTACTTCACGAACATCAACAAAGACGAGAAATCGTTCCAAAACCTGATGTCGCAACTCGAAGTGTCGCTCAAGAACCGCGCCCTGTCGCCCGACATCGCCTTCAGCGACTCGATTACCGCCACGATGTACAACCACAACCCGCGCCTGGCTCCGCTCACGCTCGATGACCTGAAGGACGTCAGTTACGACCGCATCCTCGAAATCGCCAAGGAGCGCACCGCTTCGGCCAAGGACTGGGTGTTCCGCATCGTGGGTAACTTCGACGAGGCCACGATTCGCCCGCTCGTCTGCCAGTATCTCGGCGCACTGCCCACGAAGGGCAAGGCCGTGAAGGCAGAGCGCACGAACTTCCTGCAAAAAGGCAAAATCGAGAATATTTTCGCCCGCAAGCAGGAAACCCCGAAGTGCACTGGCGTGATGGTATGGTACAACGAAAACATGCCCTACACCCTCGAGCGCGACATTCAGGCCGACATTGCCGGACAAATCATGCGCATGGTCTATACGAAGGAGATTCGCGAAGAGGCCTCAGCCGCCTACAGCGTGGCAGCACAGGGCTCGGCTGTGATTTCCGAAGACTACCACAACATGCAACTGCTGGCCTACTGCCCGATGCAGCCCGAGAAGCGCGACACGGCCATGTATCTGCTGAAGAAGGCCGTCGATGACCTCGCCGTCAGTTGCGACCAAGAGCAACTCAGCAAGGTGAAGGAACTGATGCTCAAGCGCGTCGATGACCAGATGAAGCAGAACAACTACTGGAACACCAGAATGTACTACTGGTACAAGTACGGAATCGACCTCCACACCAACCTGAAGGCCACCATTCAGGCCCAGACTCCTGAGAAAATCTCGGCCTTCGTCAAGGAAGTGATTTCGAGCGGCAACTTTATCACGGTGATGATGACGCCGGAGGAAGAATAGGAAATACGCTTTCCTCTGAAAAACATAAACCCCAGAAGCCGAGAGACTTCTGGGGTTTGTGTTTGGGGTTTTTCGGAGGAGTTAGTCATTCAACCCCGAAAGGTTGCCGAATGGGAATAAAGTGCTGCCAACACGGGCCTCGCGTGCAATTTTCTTCAACTCTTTCAGTTTGTCGGCATAGCGCGCATCGCCTGCAAGATTGTTGTCTTCGTGAATATCGGTAGCCAAATCATAGAGCCTTGGTGAACTTTCATTATTATTATAGATTAACTTCCAATCTCCCTGACGGACGGCCAATTCATGCAAATAATTCTCCCAGATCTCCCAGTAAAGATAGTCGTGCTTCACTTGGTCTTTGTCTTTGCCCAAAAGCGTGGGAAGGAACGAAATGCCGTCGAAATAATCCTCTTCCCCATTGGGTTGCGTGCGTTTATATCGATTAACATAGTCTTCTACACCAATAATGTCGCAGAACGTCGGCATGATGTCGTAGAACGCCAATTGATGGTCGTTTTTCACGCCTGCGGGCACTTTTCCGGGCCAGCGCACGACGAATGGAATGCGAATTCCACCCTCGTGGCAACTGCGTTTCAGTCCTCTCAGCACACCGTCGCGGTTGAAGAAGTCGGGGTCGGCACCGCCTTCCTCGTGAGGCCCGTTGTCGCTGGAGAAAATCAGGATGGTGTTTTCGGCAAGGCCTTTTTCCTCGAGTTTCGCCATAATTTCGCCCACATAGGCATCGAGGCGGGTAATCATACCGGCAAACTGGGCATGACGGCCAATCGCCATGTGATACCAACTGCCAAGATTTTGTCCGGCATTCGTGTCGTCGCAGAACTTAGCCCTGTAAGCCAAAAGGATAGAATCTTCGGGCTGCACGAGTTCGGCATGAGGCAGCGTATAGGTGAACAAACCGTAGAACGGCTTGGCGCTGGTCTGCTTGTCAATCCACGCCATGGCTTTCTGGTGGATGAGGTCGGCACTGTACTGCGGACGGGCATAATAGTCAGGATCATCGACTTGGTATTTATGCTTAATATTCTCAGTCATGATTTCTCTGGTAACCCCTTCGTCGCCGTCATCCTTGCTGTATTTATTCAGGAAGTTGGGATAGTAGGTGTGGGCCTGGAACTGGCAGATGGGGCCGTAGAATTCATCAACACCACGTTTGTCAGGCGTGGATTCGCTGGTTTCGTAGCCGCCGGCCCATTTTCCGAATTGGGCTGTATTGTAGCCATTGTCTTTCATGATTTCGGGCAACACGACGTGGTTAATATCCAGTGGTTCCTGTCCGACACGCTTATAGTCGCCGATTCCATTATACAGAGAGGCATCCCACTGGTCACCCCAATATTCCTTGTTTCCCCTGATTTTGCAGTGGCCCGTGTGCTGACCCGTCATGAGCGAGGCACGCGACGGAGCCGAAACGGGGCAACCGGCGTAGGCCTGCATGAACTGCATTCCCTCAGCGGCGAGGCGGTCGATGTTGGGCGTGGAAATGTATTGCTGACCATAGCAACCGAGGTCGCCCCACCCCATGTCGTCGCATAATACGAAAATGATGTTTGGTTTCTCAGTGTTTTGTGCACCCGCGAGAGCCGGAGCCATGGCGAGGCCATACAGTAATTGATTTGCTTTCATATCTGATTTGATTTTCTTTTTTGTTGATAGTAGTTTTCAATTAGTCGCTCCAGATGGACATATTGCCGAGTCCCCACTCTTCGTCGTCGTTGAAGGAATCTGAAGTTTCCACATCAGGCTTTGACAACTGCTCTTCTGGAGTTGAGGTATCATAAAAACCTTGCATGATATCGGGCATCACGAGTATTTTGACACTTGGTTTGATGTATTGTTCCATAAGTTTTTCCATTATTTCACGATTTCTTTCTTGTTGTTGATGATATAGATGCCTTTCGGAAGTTTTCCGCCGTTGGTGTTCACCTTGATGCCTTGCAGCGTATAGACTGCGGCGTCGGCGCGAGCGTCTTCAATGGTCTGAATGCCGGTGGTTTCGTTGAAGTCTTCGGGAATCGACAGGAACTGCTTGGCAGAACCCGTGACGTCTTGCGAGACGGCCAGATAAGCCTTGTGGGCGGCGCTGGTGAAGGCTGCGCCCTTCGATGCTCCGTAGTAGAAACCTACGTTCTGGGGTTTGTTGTTAGCATCGCGACCCTTGAACGAGAATTTGTAGAACTTGTAGCCCGAAGTTTCGCCACGAGGGCCTACCGTCGTCTGGGCTTCGTCGAAGCCGAGCAGCAGGTTGTCGGGGTCGGGCGTAGCGTTGGAGGTGACAATGGGGAAGTCGTAGTTGCGAATTGTCTCGTCATTGTCGTAGAGAACCACGGGTTCGCCTGCGGGGATGATGTCGTCCGTATTGTAAGTCTTGCTCTTGGCGAGTTCCCCGCCTTCTAATTTATAGGTATAGGCCGTTACGCCTTCGGGCACTTTCAGCGCCACGTTGCTGTAGTACATCGTGGAGTAAGTGGTTTCCTTGACGGTTTCCGTGATTTTCGTGTTGGGTTCGAGAACGGCCACGAGGCGGAGGCTCTGCGTCAGGGGCACTTCGATTTCTGTGTCCGTGCCGATGATTTCGCCCTTGAAATAGCTGTGCATGAGTTTCCAGCCCTTGAACACGGCGTCGCCGATGGGCTTCACGGTGGCTTTCAAGAATTTTTCTTCGCCGTTGGTGATTTCCTCGCCCGAGGCAATTCCACGTGCCGGATTGTTCACTTCTACGGTCCATTCGATTTCCTTGCTGCTGTCAACGACATTGACGAGGAAGTCGTAGCAGGTTCCGATAACGTCGTCTTCAGAACCTTCCGTGTCGGTTTCCGTCACACGGACGCGGAATCGACACTGGCCGAGTTTGGCCTCGGCAGGCACCTCGAACGTTGCTGTGCCACCGCTAATTTCCTGACTGGCTTCGAAAACTCCGTCTCTGTCCCAGTCGGCATAGGCAAACATGCGGATTTCCGACGAGTTATTTGAAACGGTTACGGTAAGCGGAAGCGTACCGCCCTGTTTTACCTCGGCTTTTTGATCTACATAGATAACATGGTAATTTGCAGGGGCAGCCGATGCGGTATAGTTCAGTTCGCTGAGAACGTCGTCGCCCGCAATCGTGGCACTGGTCAGGTAGGTGCTCTTCGTTCCGCAGGGAAT
>JAFUVC010000129.1 GCA_017483785.1 Prevotella sp. | reverse complement strand
GAAACGTCTGGGAAGACTAAGAAAGGCCTCTCCGAACCTCTCTCCGCAGGCGGTGGGGGAGGGAAAAGGATAAGAAAAGAATGCGATTCGTTGGGAATCGCATTCTTTTTTTGGGGAAATTTGTCGGCTTTTCTGGGGGAGGTTTTAATACGACGCCGTGCAGGGAATGCCCTCGGCGATGACGAGGTCGCGGATGCGGTTGAGTTCGTCTGGCGTGGCCTTCTGAAGTCCGCCGACGGGCGTTTCGCGGTCGATGGTGTAGATCATCACGCTCTGCGGTGCGATTTCCTTGAGGGCGGCGAGCCAAGGGGATAGAGCCCCCTCCCAGCCTCCCCCCTTTGGGGGAGGAGTCAGGAAACAGGAATCGGGAGACATTTCTCGCTCCTCGCTCCTCGTTTCTCGTTTCTCGTTTCTCGCTCCTCGTTCCTCGCTCCTCGTTCCTCGCTCCTCGAAATTTAGGAATATCGTCTGGATAATCACGTGGCCGTTGAACGCCTTGAGTTGGCTGATGACGTTGCGGACATCGTAGTTGGGCGACGTGGGCCGGTCTACGGCGCGGATGAAGTCGGGGTCTACGGTGTCGAGTTTCTGGATGTTGTTGTCTACGCGCAGCAGTGCCTCGAACACGTCTTTTCGGTGGAGTTGCGTGGCATTGCTCAGCACGCTGACCTTCGCCTCGGGGCAATACAGGTTGCGCAGTCGGATGGTGTCGTCGATGATGTTGGCGAAGTCGGGGTGGGCCGTGGGTTCACCGTTGCCTGCGAAGGTGAGCACGTCGGGGCGTTGCCCGTCGGCCACCATCTGCTTCAACTTCGTTTCCAGTGCCTCGGCCACTTCCCGACGCGTGGGTCGGGGCAGGGTGGGGCGTCGCTGGGCGTTGAGGCCGCATTCGCAGTAGATGCAGTCGAAAGTACACACTTTTCCGTCGGCCGGCATGAGGTTGATGCCGAGCGAGAGGCCCAATCGCCTGCTGTGGACGGGGCCGAAAATGGGGGAATCGTAGAGTATTGTCATCTTTTTATTTGACTATTTGACGATTTACTATCCTTTTTATTTGACTATTTTACTATTTACTATTTGACTATTTACTATTTACTATTTGACGATTTGCTATTTTACTGTTGGGGTTGTTTTGGCGGCAAAATTACAAAATAATTCTTAATTTATTTGGATTTCGCTCGTTTATGTTGTAATTTTGCAGGAAATTTGGTGGAGTATGCCCTGAAAGTCGGGGTTTACGCCCTCGGAATAGGAAGAAAACGCAATGGGAAAAAGACGAAAAACCAAGAAATTGCGCAACAGGACGGCTTTTCAGAGCGTGACGCTGTGCATTTCCACGACGATGGTGCTGATTTTGTTGGGGCTCATCGTCTTGGCGGGTCAGGTGGGGCGGAATTTGTCGTCGCGCGTGAAGGAAAACCTCGTGGTGACGATGATGCTCGCCCAGGATATGACGGACACGGAGGCCGCGCAGTTGCAGAAGAAGTTGAAAGACCGTCCGTTTGTGAACCAGATGAGTTACGTGAGCAAGGAAGACGCGCTGCGAGAGGGCGCGAAGGAACTGGGGAGCGACCCGTCGGAGTTTGTCGGGGAGAACCCGTTTCTCTCGTCGATTGAGTTGAACCTGCGTGCCGACTATGCCAACAACGACTCGCTGCGCTGGATTGAGAAGGAACTGAAGGCCATCCCGAAAGTGACGGAAATTGCCTATCAGAAGGACTTGGTTGAGGCTGTGAACAAGAATCTGGCCAAGATTGCCATCGTGCTGCTGAGTCTGGCGGCGCTGCTGCTGATTGTGTCGTTTGCGCTAATCAACAACACGATTCGCCTCGGGGTGTATGCCCGCCGCTTCTCGATTCACACGATGAAGTTGGTGGGCGCGTCGTGGGGCTTCATCCGGGGGCCGTTTGTGCGGCGGTCGGTGGGCATCGGCCTGCTGGCGGCTGTGATTGCGTGCGCCGTGCTGGCCGGAATGGTCTATGCGCTCTATCGCTACGAGCCGGAAATCGAGTTGGTGCTGGGATGGCGCGAACTGGCGGTGACGGCGGGTGCCGTCGTGCTGTTTGGCCTGATTATCACGGCAATTTGCGCCCATATTTCGGTGAATAAGTTCTTGAAAATGAAAGCTGGAGATTTATATAAGATTTAATATGGATAAGAAGAATTTTGCTTTTGACAAAGTTAATTTCATTTTGTTGGCCATAGGAATGGTCGTCATTATCATCGGTTTTGTGCTGATGAGCGGCGGTGAGTCCACCACGGAGGCTTACGACGCGAGCATTTTCAGCCCGATGCGCATCAAGGTGGCTCCGGTGGTTTGTCTGCTGGGCTTCGTGTCGATTATTTACGCGATTATCAGAAAACCGAAAAATTAAGCAATGGACTGGATAGAAGCATTGATTCTGGGCCTTGTGCAAGGGCTCACGGAGTATTTGCCCGTGTCGAGCAGCGGCCATCTGACCATCGGTCAGGAGTTGCTGGGCGTGAGTTCGGAAGACAACCTGACGTTCGACGTGGTCGTTCACGTGGCAACGGTCTGTTCTACGCTCGTCATCCTCTGGAAAGAGGTGGTTTGGCTATTCAAGGGGCTGTTTGACAAGGCTCAGGGCGGATTGAATGCCGCTCAGCGCTATGTACTCGCTATTGTGGTGTCGATGATTCCCGTGGGCATTGTCGGCGTGTTTTTCAAGGACTACGTGGAGCAGATTTTCGGCAGCGGCCTGCTGGTTGTGGGCTGTATGCTGCTGGTGACGGCGGCCCTGCTGACGTTCAGTTACTATGCGAAACCCCGCCAGAAAGAGGAAATCTCGCTGAAAGACGCCTTCATTATCGGTCTGGCACAGGCTGCGGCGGTGATGCCCGGCTTGTCGCGCTCCGGTTCGACGATTGCGACGGGCTTGCTGCTCGGCAATAAGAAGGAAAAACTGGCACAGTTCTCGTTTCTGATGGTGATTCCGCCGATTCTGGGCGAGGCGCTGCTCAACGTGGTGAAAGCCTTCAAGGGCGGTGCGGCTGCTGCTGTGGGCAATCTTTCGACGACGGCACTCGTGGTAGGCTTTCTGGCAGCCTTTGTGTCGGGCTGTTTTGCCTGCAAGTGGATGATTGACATCGTGAAACGCGGAAAACTGATTTATTTTGCCATCTATTGCGCCGTTGTGGGCGCTTTGGTGCTGATTTTCAGTTAAAAAATTGAGAAAATGGATTTCGTAGAAGGAGCAATTGTTGCCATCGACAAACCTTACGGCATGTCGAGTTTCGGGGCTTTGGCGCGTGTGCGCTACCTGATTTCGCGCCATGTGGGCGTGAAGCGCGTGAAAACGGGCCACGCCGGCACGCTCGACCCTCTGGCCACGGGCGTTCTCGTGCTCTGCACGGGGAAAATGACGAAGCAAATCGAGAAACTGCAATACGAGACGAAAGAATACACGGCGACGCTGCAACTGGGCGCCACAACCCCGAGTTACGACCGCGAACACGAGGTT
>JAFUVC010000128.1 GCA_017483785.1 Prevotella sp. | reverse complement strand
GTTGCAGCGCGTGTTCACCTCGTCGTACATGTTGAGCGGCGCGTTCTGCGAATAGCGCAGGTTGTCCTCGGTAAAGGTGTTGTAAACGCCCAGCGACAGGGCTTCTTCGTCTTCAAAGCCCGTCCACACCTGCTGGCCCTTCTCGCCGTGGATGATGGCCGTGCCCGTGTCCTGACAGAAAGGCAGGATGCCGCGTGCGGCCACTTCGGCATTGCGCAGGAACTGCAGTGCCACGTATTTGTCGTTTTCGCTGGCCTCGGGGTCGTTCAGGATGGCGGCCACTTGCAGGTTGTGTTCGCGACGGAGCATGAACTCCACGTCGTGGAAAGCCTGCTGAGCCAGCAGCGTGAGAGCCTCTTTCGAGACCTTCACGATTTGCTTTCCTTCAAACTCGCTGACGCTGACGCCTTCTTTCGTGAGGAGGCGATACTCGGTTTTGTCTTCGCCCAGTTGGAACATGGGGGCGTACTTAAATTCAGGTTTTGTTGCCATAATTTGTGTTATCGTATGTTTAGATTGTTACTCGTGTTGACGGTTTTTGGTGAGCACCGAGAGGATGACGTACCACGCAATGATGAGGGCGATGCCCGAAATGCCGAAAAATGCGAGGAAGGGCACGCACGACAGCAGGAAAAGGTAGCGCACTTCGTTGTCTTTCCAGCCCCAGTGCTTGAATTTCAGGGCGAACATGGGGATTTCGCTCACCAGCAGTTGGCAACTGACCATGATTCCCAGCAGGAACATCGTCGGGGCAAATTCTGTCGTGAAATTCCATTTCTCCCAGCCCACGATGAACGAGCCCCAGAAAAGCGCGTTGGCAGGCGTCGGCAGGCCGATGAAGCCCATCGCCTGACGCTCGTCGAGGTTGAATTTTGCCAGTCGGAGGGCCGAGAAGGCCGCAATGGCAAATGCAAAATAGGGCAGGATGGTGAGCATGGGACACGCGCCGTTGGCCGAGCATTGTCCGATGCCAGAGAGCGTGTGGAAAAGCATCGCCGAGGGCGCCACGCCGAAGGTGACGACGTCGGCCAGCGAGTCGAGTTCCTTGCCGATGGGCGACGAAACGCCTAACAGTCGGGCTGCCATGCCGTCGAAAAAGTCGAAGACGGCACCGGAGACAATCCAGAAAAGAGCCATTTCATAGTCGCCCTGAAACGCCTGGTAGATGGCAATACAGCCCGAAACCAGGTTCAGGCAGGTGATGGTGTTCGGAATATGCTTTTTCATCAATTATCAATTAACAGCATTGTTCATAAGTCGGGCAAGAATCGTCTGGTCGCCGGTGGTTTTCTGGCCCATCGTGACACACGGCACGCTGCCCAGAGGCAGGTAAACATCCACGCGCGAGCCGAATTTGATGAATCCCAGATGCTCGTCGATGTAGCAGTCCTCGCCCTCTTTCGCGTAGGTGACGATGCGGCGCGCCATGGCTCCGGCAATCTGCCGGCAAAGCACGTCGATGCCTTCGGGCGTGGTGATGAGCACGTCGGCGCGCTCGTTTTCCTCGCTGGCCTTGGGCAGCCACGCCTTGTGGTAGTTTCCTTTGTGGTGCTTGACGGATTTCACCTGCCCATCGACGGGAAACCAGTTGGCATGGACGTTGAACGGGCTCATGAAAATAGAAATCATCAGTCGCTTGTCGTGGAAATACTCGTTTTCGTCCACTTCCTCGACGACCACGATTTTCCCGTCGGCCGGAGCCACCACGATTCCATCCGTGTCTTCCTGCGGAAAATAGCGGATGGGGCAGCGGAAGAAGTTGACCACGACGGCATACAGCGAGCCGAAAACAACCATGAACAGCCAAAACCAGATTTTGGTGTCGAGCCGCCACAGCAGCAGTGCAACGGCTGCTATGGCGATGAATCCCCAGATGAGTGTGTCGTTTCCTTCGCGATGTATTCTGATTTTCATTAATTTCTTGATTTTTTGTCCCATAAATATATGTAATATATTGTTCTAACTTGCAAAGTTAACAAAAATAAATGAAAAATGAAAAAATATGGGCGAAAAATGTTTTTTGCGAGGTTTTTTTTGTAACTTTGTTGCTCGATTTAACGATGAATTTCTCTCAATATGCAAGATTTTATCCATTTACACGTACATACTTATTATTCCATCCTCGACGGGCAGGCGAGTATCAAGCGGCTGGTCGATAAGGCTGTGGCCGACGACATGCGCGGCATGGCCATCACCGACCACGGCAATATGTTCGGCGCGAAGGAATTGTTTGACTACTGCGCCGGCGTGAATGCCAATAGGAGAAAGGAGGGAAAAGCGCCCTTCAAGCCCATTTTCGGCTGCGAGATGTATGTCGCCAAGCGCGGCTCGAAGGAGAAAAAGGACGGAAAAGAAGATATGAGCGGCCATCACCTGATTGTGCTGGCGAAAAACCTGAAGGGCTATAAGAATCTGATTAAACTCGTGTCGCGCTCGTGGGTTGACGGCTATTATATGCGTCCGCGCACCGACCACGACGATTTGGAGCGGTTTCGCGAGGGGTTGATAGTCTGTTCGGCCTGTCTGGCAGGCGAAGTGCCCCGGAAAATCGCGAACGATGACATTGCCGGCGCGCGCGAGGTGATTGAGTGGTACAAGCGCGTCTTCGGCAACGACTATTACTTGGAACTGCAACGCCACGAGGTGACCAACCCGGCCGTGCGCGCCAATCGCGAGACCTTTCCGCAGCAGCAGAAGGTGAACCGCGTCATCATTGAACTGGCTCGCGAATACGGCATCAAACTGGTGTGTACGAACGACGTCCACTTTGTGGATGAAGACAACGCCGAGGCCCACGACCACCTGCTCTGCCTATCGACGGGAAAAGACCTTGACGACCCCACCAGAATGCTCTATACGAAGCAGGAGTGGTTCAAAACGCGCGAAGAAATGAACAAAATCTTCGCCGACGTGCCCGAAGCCCTGTCGAACACGCTCGAAATCCTCGACAAAGTGGAGTTCTACAGCCTCGACCACGACCCGATTATGCCGAATTTCCCCATTCCCGAGGAATTCGGAACCGAGGAGCAGTGGCGCCGGAAATTCACCGAGGAAGACCTGTTTCGCGAGTTCACCACCGACGAAAACGGCCAGAATCCGCTCTCACGGGAAGAAGGAGAGGAGAAAATCAAGCATCTGGGCGGTTACGAGAAACTTTATCGCATCAAATTCGAGGCCGACTATCTGGCGAAACTTGCCTACGAAGGTGCCGCCCGACTCTACGAAATGCCGCTGTCGCAGGAGGTTGACGAGCGCATCCGCTTCGAACTCCACATTATGAAAACGATGGGTTTCCCGGGCTATTTCTTGATTGTGCAGGACTTCATCAACGCCGCGCGCACCGAACTCGACGTGATGGTGGGGCCCGGACGCGGCTCGGCGGCAGGCAGCGTGGTGGCCTATTGTCTGGGCATCACGAAAATCGACCCGCTGAAATACGACCTGCTGTTTGAGCGCTTCCTGAACCCCGACCGAATCTCGCTGCCCGATATCGACACCGACTTCGACGACGACGGCCGCGGTCGCGTGCTGAAATGGGTGGAAGACAAATACGGCTACGACAACTGCGCCCACATCATCACCTACCAGACGATGGCCACGAAAAACTCCATCAAGGACGTGGCGCGCGTCGAGAATGTGTTGATCGAGCAGTCGAACGCCCTCTGCAAGGCCATTCCCGACCGACTGCCGAAAGGCCCGGACGGCAAGGAGACGAAAATGAACCTGCCCAACGCCATCAAATACGTCACGGAGTTGCAAGAAGCCGAAAATTCTGCCGACCCGAAGTTGGCCAACACCATCAAATACGCAAAAATGCTCGAGGGACCCGTCCGCGGAACGGGCATCCACGCCTGCGGATTCATCATCTGCAAAGACCCGATTTCAGAGTGGGTGCCGCTCTCCACGGCCGACGACCCCGATTTCCAAGGCCAGAAAACCAACTGCACGCAGTACGACGGCCACGTGATTGAATCGACCGGATTGATAAAAATGGACTTCCTCGGCCTGAAGACGCTCTCGGAGTTGAAGGAAGCCTGCGCCATCATCAAGCAGCGGCGCGGCATCGACATCGACTTGGACAACATTCCGATTGACGACGCGAAAACCTACGAACTCTATCAGCAGGGGCGCACGGTGGGCACGTTCCAGTTCGAGTCGAACGGTATGCAGAAGTATCTTCGCGAACTGAAACCGACCGTTTTTGAAGACCTCATCGCCATGAACGCGCTCTACAGGCCCGGCCCGATGGAAAAAATTCCGAATTTCATCGCCCGAAAGCACGGCCAGGAGAAAATCGAGTATGACATTCCCGAAATGGAGGAATACCTGAAAGACACCTACTGCATCACCGTCTATCAGGAGCAGGTGATGTTGCTGTCGCGCAAACTCGGCGGTTTCACGCGCGGCCAGAGCGACGCGCTGCGCAAGGCGATGGGTAAGAAGAAAAAGAAAATCGTCGATGAAATGAAGCCGATGTTCCTCGAAGGCGGCAAGAAAAACGGCTACGACACGAAAGTGCTGGAGAAAATCTGGGGCGAATGGGAGGCTTTCGCGTCCTATGCGTTCAACAAGTCGCACGCCGCGTGCTACTCGTGGGTGGCCTACCAGACGGCCTATCTGAAAGCCAACTATCCGGCCGAGTTCATGGCTGCCATTATGTCACGTCGGCGCGACCAAATCACGGAAATCACCAAACTCATGGACGAGTGCAAGGCGATGGGCATCGACACGCTGGGCCCCGATGTCAACGAGTCTTACCAGAAATTCGGTGTCAATAAAAAAGGCGAAATCCGCTTCGGACTGGCAGCCATCAAGGGCATGGGTGACAATGTGGCACAGTCCATCATCGACGAGCGCGAAAAAAACGGTACCTACGCCAGTATCTACGACTTCGTGCAGCGCATCAACTACTCGGCCGTGAACCGGAAATCGATGGAAAACCTCGTTCTGAGCGGTGCTTTCGACAGTTTCGGCATCCCCCGCGAGGCCTATTTCGCGGAAGACAGCCGCAACAACACGTTCCTTGAAAACCTCGTGCGCTACGGCCAACTCTATCAGGCCGAGCAGAAGCAGTCGCAGAACTCGCTTTTCGGCGGCATGGAGGCCGTGGAAGTGGCCACGCCGCAGATTCCCACCGCCGAGCCGTGGGGAACCCTCGAAAAACTCAACCGCGAGCGCGACCTCGTGGGCATCTACCTGTCGGCCCACCCGCTCGACGAGTATCGCATCGTGCTGAAAGCCATGTGCAACACGCGCTGCACCGAACTCGCCGACAAAACGATGCTCACCGAAATGAAAGAGACCACTTTCGGCGGCATTATCACAGAGGTGAAGTCGAAATTGACGAAGTCGGGAAAGCCCTGCGGATTCGTCACCCTCGAGGACTTCGAGGGTTCGGGGGAATTTGCGCTGTTTGGCGAGGAATGGGGGCGTTGGAACAGCATGTTCATCGAGGACTCGAGCATCCACGTGCGCGGGAAATTCTCCAAGAAATTCCCCACGAGCACCTTCATCGACCTGAAAATCACGGATGTGCAGTATCTGCAGACCGTCAAAGACAAGCATATCGACCGCCTGACCATCATTTTCGACTTCAACACGCTCGACGAAACCATCGTGGGCGACCTCGTGACGCTCGTGGAAAACAATCCCGGCAAAACCGAACTGTTTTTCAAGATTATGGACCACGAGCACAACGCCAGCCTTGAACTGAAGTCGAGCCACAATAAGATTAGCGTCAGAAACGACCTCATCCAGTATATCGAGGCTAACGAGGGGCTCGACTACCGAATCAACTGACCGCCGGAAAACTTGGCACGCTATTTGTCATTAAACCTTTGAGATTATTCAAGAAAATATTCATTAAAAAAAAATTATCGATTATGGAAGTTAAAATCACCAATGAGAATTTTGAGAGCTATCGCAACGGCGAACTGCCTCTCGTAGTAGATTTGTGGGCACCGTGGTGCGGTCCTTGCCGTATGCTCGGCCCCGTGATTAGCGAACTGGCACAGGACTACGACGGCAAGATTGTCGTGGGCAAGTGCGATGTAGATGAAAACGACGAAGTGGCCATGGAGTTTGGCGTGCGAAATATCCCGACAATCCTCTTCTTCAAGGGAGGGCAGTTGGTTGACAAATTCGTGGGCGCCACCACCAAGTCCACACTTGACGAAAAATTCCGTGCTTTGCTTTAAGCGCGGAATTTTTTTTTCAGGTTGTTTTCTCCCAGTGATGTTTGATTTGCCCCACCACTTGTAAGGTCCAATTTGCGTCGTTGCCGACGTGCAGGCAGATGGGCGGTTTTTCATTGTCGTTTGTCGTGACGACCACTTGATAGTCGTTCGGTACATAGGGCACGGCATTGTTGTTGAACGTCACGTCGGTGATGTCGGTTTTTCGGATTTTCTCGCCGTTGATGATGAAAATTCCAGCGGAATCATAGACGAGGATGATGCCCTCGGCCTCGTTGCCGCGCGTGGCGTCGAGCAGAATGATGTCGTCGGGCTCGCCGAATTGCGCAATGAGTTCATCGACGCTTTTCTGCGCGCTTCTCGGGCGACTTCTTTTAGGTTCGGGCTCGTTTTTCGCGTCATTTTTGTCCAAAAACAGCTTCACGGCATAGCCGATGAGACTGGAAACAACCATCGAAAGGATGAAAATAATCGTACTTCTTTCCATATTGTAAATCGTAAATCGTAAATTGTAAATCGTAAATTGTAATTTGTAAATTGTCAATTGTAAATTGTCACTTTCCTCCCGCCGTCGTCTTCCTCGCTAATCGTCACGCGAAGGGCATCGTCGGGCAGCAGTTCCTCGATGAGTTCGGGCCATTCGATGAAGCATAGCGCGTTTTCCTGATAGAAATAATCCTCGTAGCCCATGTCATAGACCTCTTCGAGCCGCTTGATGCGGTAGAAGTCGAAGTGGAAAAGCCTCCCCCCAACCCCCTCCGAAAGGTGTGGGATACTATATTCGTTCACTAACGCGAAAGTGGGCGAAGTCACCGTGTCTTCCACGCCCATTTCCTCGCATAGTGCCTTGATGAACGTGGTTTTTCCGGCACCCATCTTGCCGTAGAAGGCAACGACGTTGTGCCCGGGCAGCACTTTCTCGATAAATTCATGTGCCGCAGGGCGGATTTGGTCTAAATTTCCGATGTTGATTTCCATATTTTTCAGACGCGTAAGAAGATTTTATTTCGATACAGAATGAGGAGGATTCCAAAGACGATGGCCGCGTTCGACAGCATGAGAAGCGCGGGATAATAGGCTCCGGCGTAGGTTTCGAGGCCGTGGAGCAGCGAGTGGCTCACGCTGGAAAAATTGACGACGAGCGACACGACATAGGCCGTGATGCTGTTCATGCCGTAGATTTTCAGCAGCGTCAGTCCGCGCCGGTGGCCTCGGCAGTCAATCCAGTAGTAGAAAAGCCATGTGAGCAGGAAGCAGTAGCCGCTGCTGACGAGCACCATCGAACTCGTCCAGATGCGCTTGACGACGGGGTGGATTCCGTCCATCAGCCAGCCGCAGGCCGCCATCAGCAGGCCGATTCCGAAGAGCAGCAGCAGTTTTCGCCGTTGCGCCATGTCGCTCTTGATGATGGTTCCGGCAAACAGGCCCGTCATCACGGTTGCGATGAAATTCAGGCTGCTCAGAATCCATGTGTAGTTGTAGCCTTGCATGAAAACGACGCTGCCATTGACCGCCTCGGCTCCGTCGCGAAACCGCCCGAGCACCATCCGGTCGATGCCTTCGGCCAGATTGCCCTCCGGCGTGTAGTTTCCGCCGCCGAATCCGCCCAGCGTGATGAACTCCATGGCGGCCCAAAACGTCAGCAAAAGCCCTGCGGCAATGGCGATTTGCGTCTTCAGACGGGTGTTCAGGAAGAGGATGGCCGAAAACAGATAGCCCACGGCAATGGCCTGAAGCGTGTTGGAGAAAAGGTAGATGTGGCGCGGGTCGAGTCCAAGCAGATTGCCCTGACAGACCATGCCGAGCAGCCAGAGCAGCAGAAATCGGCGCGCGAGCCGCCGGTAGAGGCCGCTGCAGTCGGATCCGTTGCGATATTTCGACAGGGAGTAGGGGATGGTGATGCCCGACATGAACATGAACAGCGGCATGACCAAGTCCCAGGCCGAAAAGCCCTGCCATTCCTTGTGGGTGAACTGCTGCATGAGCGTCTCGAACCACGGCGCATTGACTGCCGGACGCAGTTTCCAGAGAAATTCCTCGAAAACCACCAGCAGAATCAGGTCAAAGCCACGCAGGGCATCAAGCGAGTCGAGTCGTTGTTTCATGGCTTTATCGGTTGCGCGGCGTGAGCGTCACCAGCGGAATGAGCATTTCCTCCATCGAGATGCCGCCGTGCTGGAACGTGTCGCGGTAGTACGAAACGTAGTAGTTGTAGTTGTTCGGATAGGCGAAAAAGGCATCGCCCGTGGCGAAAACGTAGGTTGTCGAGAGGTTGGGCGCGGGCAACTGAGCCTCGTGGGGAGCCTTAATCGTGAACACTTCCTTCTGGTTGTAACTGAGGTTCTTGCCCAGTTTGTAGCGCAGGTTGGTGTTGGTGTTGCGGTCGCCGATGATTTTTACGGGGTGGGTGGCGCGGATGGAGCCGTGGTCGGTGGTGATGATGACCTTGAAGTCCGACCGTGCCAGCGTTTTCAGCAACTCGGCCATGGCGGAGTGGCGGAACCAACTGAGGGTAATCGAGCGGTAGGCCGACTCGCTATTGGCCAGTTCGCGCACCATTTTCGAGTCGGTGCGGGCGTGGCTGAGCATGTCAATGAAGTTGAAAACCACCAAGTTCAGGTCGTTCTGCTTCAGGTGGGGCAACTGCGCAAGGAAGCGGTCGGCCTCTTGCGATGTGTTGATTTTATGGTACGAAAAGACGTCGTGGCGGCGGAATCGCTCAATCTGCGTGCCGATGAGCGGCTCTTCGTTCAGGTTTTTGCCCTCCTCCTCGTCTTCATCGACCCAGAGGTCGGGAAACATCTCGGCGATTTTGTTCGGCATGAGCCCCGAGAAAATGGCGTTTCGGGCATATTGCGTCGCCGTCGGCAGGATGCTCATGTAGAGTTCCTCGCTGATGTCGAAGAGTTCCGTCAGGTCGCCGGCGATGGTCCGCCACTGGTCGTAGCGGAAGTTGTCGATGACGATGAGGAAAACCTTGTCGCCGTTGTTGAGCATCGGGAAAACGCGCTTCTTGAAGATGTCGGGCGAGAGCAGATGGCCGTCGTCTTTCGTGCCGCCGCCGTCGTCGGTGGACACCCAGCCGAGGTAGTTTTTCTTGATGAACTTGGCGAACCCGATGTTGGCGTCTTCCTTTTGCGCGTTGAGAATCTCGGCCATGGAACTGTCGGCCGAACTCAGTTCCAGTTCCCAGTGCACCAGCCGTCGGTAGAGGTTCACCCAGTCGCCGAAGGTCTGGCAGTATTGAATCTGCATGGCGATGTCCATGAAGTTCTGCTGGTAACTGCTCTGCGTCACCTCCGTGACAATCTGTCGCTGGTGGATGTTCTTCTTCAGCGTCAGCAGAATCTGCATCGGGTTGACGGGCTTGATCAGGTAGTCGGCAATTTTCGAGCCGATGGCCTTGTCCATGATGTTCTCCTCCTCGCTTTTCGTACACATCACGACGGGTGTGTCGGGCGAAATTTCCTTCAGCCGCTGCAGGGTTTGCAACCCCGTCAGTCCGGGCATCATTTCGTCGAGGATAATCAGGTCGAACACCTGCCGCTGACATTCCTCAATGGCGTCGCTGCCATTGGTTTTTGTCGTCACTTCGTAGTCTTTTTTCTCCAGAAAGAGGATGTGGGCTTTCAGAAGTTCAATTTCGTCGTCAACCCAAAGAATTTTTCCTGACATGGTTTTATGAATGGTTAAAATTTCTCTTGATAATGTCGCGCAAATATTCATCGCGAACATTTTCCATTTCACTCTTGTCATAGACATAAAGGAAAACCAAGACATCATCAATTTGCTGAATACGAATAATTACTCTTGCTCCCCCACTTTTTCCTTTCCCTTTAGACTTGATGCTAAGGCGGATTTTCCTGATGCCGTCAAATAATTCGACTCCCTGTTCCGGAGAACGAGTCAGCGAATGCATCAGTTCCCGAAAATCAGCGTCAAATGACAGATATTTCCTTTTTAGCCGTTTGTATGCAACTTTGAAGTCGGTGGTAAAAATATCTTCGTCATAGTTTGTCCAGTTCTCCTTCAGCCTCGTCAATTGTCAATGGCTTAAGAGATTTCATTTCTGCTAAACCATTCACAACATGCATAGCAACTATATACGATTCTTCCAACTGTTGAAGTCGCTTCCAACCTGCACGGCTCATCTTGACAGTTATGTTTCGGCGATCTTGCGCCACAATGGTTGCCGTTGTTCTGTTCATCATGAATTCAGTTTTGATTATAAGTTGACACTTTGCAAAGTTACGAAAAAAAAATGAACCCACAAAAAATATATTATTTTTTCATACGTAAATTTTAATCGTCTCCCATTGCTGTAGAGACCTGTTTCTGTTTATTTTATCTATGTCTGTGAGTATAATGACAAAAGAAAGAATAGCACCTGTCGCGTGACAGATGCGGCTATGCATGTAGTCGGCATT
>JAFUVC010000127.1 GCA_017483785.1 Prevotella sp. | reverse complement strand
TTTTTTAATTTATCATTCAGAATCAGTGGAAGTAAAATGCCCCAAATGCCGATTTCGCTACGACACCCCCGTCAGTTCAGGGGTGAATGAAGTGGCTTGCGTGTGTCCGCGCTGCGGTGTGCCGTTCACGTTTGCCGTGGGAGAAAGTCCGAAAGACCCGCAGAAGTGGAACGACGACATTCCCGCGCCACAAACGGAGCAAGCCACGGTGGCCGCAGAACCTCAGCCGGCCAACAACGCCCGCGAGACGGCCTCGCCAACGAAAGAAAGCCCGTCGGCAACAACGCCTCCGCCGTTTATTCCGTCGATAACCTCCCGTCGGTCGGGAAATCGCGCCTTCCAACCCGAGCGGAAGGACAGGGGCTGTCTGCGCAACTGCCTGCTGGTGTTTATCGTCACGTTCGTCGTGGCGGTGTTTTTCATCCGGAATTGCAGCGAAACCCATTCCTACACCTCGGAACTCTTCCACGACAAGGAAGACACCGTCGAAGTGACGGAACTCGATGCCGCCAAGGCCGACAGCGACACGCCGCCCCACTGGCTTGAAGGAACTTGGCGCTTGGAAACGGAATATGGCGTGGTGGTCGTCACCATTCGCGGCAACAAAATTGTCGAGCAACTCCCCAACGGCGAGATGAACCGAGGCACGTTCATCTTGAAAAAGGGAAAACTCTATTGTGACTACGGCGACGAAATCGTCATGATGAAATTAAATACGAAAAAGCAACAAATCATCTACGGCAAACAGCCGATGGACAAACAATAAAACTAAGCAATGAAGAAAATCATACTGACAGGAGACCGCCCGACGGGAAAACTCCACTTGGGCCACTATATCGGCTCGCTGCGGCGTCGCGTAGAGCTGCAGAACGCCGGCGACTACGAGAAAATGTTCGTGTTCATGGCCGACGTGCAGGCACTGACCGACAACGCCGAAAACCCAGAAAAACTGCGCCAGAGCATCGTTGACGTGGCGCTCGACTGGCTCGCTGCGGGCCTCGACCCCGAGAAATGCACGCTGTTCATTCAGAGCCACATTCCCGAACTGGCCGAACTGACGACTTACCTGATGAACCTCATCACCGTGAGCCGCGTGCAGCGCAATCCGACGGTGAAAACCGAAATCAAGATGCGCAATTTCGAGGCCAACATCCCGCTCGGATTCTTCTGCTATCCCGTTTCGCAGGCCGCCGACATCGCCCTTTTCAAGGCCACGACCGTGCCCGCAGGCGAAGACCAGGAGCCGATGCTCGAGGTGACGCGCGAACTCGTGCGCCGCTTCAACAACGTCTATGGCGAAGTGCTCGTGGAGCCCGAAATCATGCTGCCCGAAAACGAGACGGCTCGCCGCCTTCCGGGCACCGACGGCAAGGAAAAAATGTCGAAATCGCTCGGCAACTGCATCTATCTGAGTGACTCCGCCGACGAGGTCTGGCAGAAAGTCCGCTCCATGTACACCGACCCCGAGCACATCAACCTCAACGACCCGGGCCACGTTGAGGGCAACGCCGTTTTCACCTATCTCGATGCCTTCTCGACCAACGACCATTTCCAGCGCTACTGGCCTGAGTATCAGAACCTTGACGAACTTAAAGACCACTATCGAAGGGGCGGACTGGGCGACATGAAGTGCAAGAAGTTCCTCAACGAGGTGCTCAACGAGTTTCTTGAGCCGATGCGTCAGCGTCGCCGCGAATTTGAGCAGGACATCCCCGAAATCTACAATATTTTAAATAAAGGTACTGCGCGCGCGCGTGAGACGGCCGTGCAGACGATGGACGAAGTGCGCAAGGCCATGCGAATCGACTATTTCAACGACGAGGAACTGATTCGCCAGCAGACGGAAAGGTTTGCCGTGAAATAGCATTTTCGCATAAAAACCGGCATTTCGTTCAGAAAAACGGCAAAATTCTTGCAGGTTTACGGAAAAAGTTATAATTTTGCAGTCGGAATCATCCAAAAAACGACAAAATGAAGAAATTGAGCACTTATTTCTACGGCTTTTATTATTACTTTGCAGACCACTGTGAAGCGTAAGGCCGTGTGAATAGCTCAAATAAGAGAGAGAGAATTTCGACGAGAGCCCCGCTTCACAGACGTGAGAGCGGGGCTTTCCAATGAAAATCTCCAAAAGAGGGGAGAACCAGAAAAAAAGAACGAAAACGATGAAGAGAATTGCAATACAAGGCGAACTGGGCTCGTTCCACGACATTGCCGCGCGACAGTATTTCAGCGACGAACAGGTGCAAATCATCTGCTGCTCGACGTTTGAGCAGGTTTACGAGCAAATCGAGCGCGACCCGACAATCATCGGCCTGACGGCCATTGAAAACACCATCGCGGGCTCGCTGTTGCACAACTACGAACTGCTGCGCGACTCGGGAACCGCCGTCGTTGGTGAGCACAAACTCCACATCGAGCACAGCATCTGCTGTCTGCCCGAAGACTCGTGGGAAACCATCACCGAGGTGTATTCGCATCCCGTGGCGCTGATGCAGTGTCGCCATTTCCTCGCCAACCATCCGACGCTGAAGGCCGTCGAGGCCGAGGACACGGCAGGCTCGGCGGAGTATATCCAGCGTCATCAGTGCAGGGGCTGGGCGGCCATCTGCCACGCCGAGGCAGCGGAAATGTACGGGTTGAAGGTGCTTGAGAACCAAATTGAGGACAACAAGCACAATTTCACGCGATTTCTCGTGGTCTGCAACCCTCGCAAGGCCGATTTCATGCGCTCGCCGGAGCAGACCGACAAAGCGAGCCTCGTCTTTTCGCTGCCTCACGAAGAGGGCTCGCTCTCGAAAGTGCTCACGATTCTCTCGTTCTACAACATCAGTCTGACAAAAATCCAGTCGCTGCCCGTCATCGGACACGAGTGGGAATACATGTTCTACGTCGATGTGACCTATTCAAACCTGACGCGCTACCGGCAGTCGATTGATGCCATCATTCCACTGACCAAGGAATTGAAAATTCTCGGAGAATATAGGGGGAGTTAAGAGTTTATAGTTCATAGTTTATAGTTTATAGTTTATAGTTGATAGTTATGATACAGCCAGCAGAGAGATTAAACGAAGTGAGTGAATATTATTTCAGCAGGAAACTGAAAGAAGTGGCGAGGCTGAACGCCGAGGGCCGCGACATTATTTCACTGGCCATCGGGTCGCCCGACATGCCGCCGTCGCCGCAGACCATTAACAAGTTGTGTGAGGTGGCGCGCCAGCCTGATGCCCACGGCTATCAGCCCACGATGGGCACGCCGGAGTTGCGCGAGGCGATGGCCGTCTTCTACAAACGCTGGTACGGCGTGGAAGTCAATCCGCAGACGGAAGTGCTGCCGCTCATCGGCTCGAAAGAGGGCATTCTGCACGTCACACTGGCGTTTTGCAACCCCGGCGACCGCGTGCTCGTGCCCAATCCGGGCTATCCGACCTATACCTCGCTGTCGAAAATCCTCGGCACGGAAGTCGTTTATTACGATTTGTGCGAAAACGACGGCTGGCAGCCCGATTTCGGGCAGTTGGAGCAGATGGACCTCACGGGCGTGAAACTCATGTGGACGAACTATCCCAACATGCCGACGGGTGGGCGCGCGCGCCGCGAAACCTACGAGCGGCTTGTGAAATTCGCGCGTGAGCACGACATCGTCGTCGTGAACGACAACCCGTATTCGTTCATCCTGAACAAAACTCCGCTGTCGCTCATGCAAGTGGAGGGCGCGAAAGACTGTTGCATAGAACTCAATTCAATGTCGAAAAGCCACAACATGCCGGGCTGGCGTGTGGGGCTGTGTGCCGCCAACGCCACCTTCATCTCATGGATACTGAAAGTGCAGTCCAACATTGAG
>JAFUVC010000126.1 GCA_017483785.1 Prevotella sp. | reverse complement strand
GAGCAGGGCGTGCTCAAGGAAGGCCAGTATCGCGCCGTGATTGAAGACCTCGGCACGAGCGAGACCTACGACGACCACCTCGCGCTGGTGCTCACGCTGGAAGACCAGTTTGGCGAGCCCGTCGAAGTGTCGTCGTCGGCATTCCGAGCCATCTATTCGAGCAACATGATTACCGAATTCTCGTTCCTGCTCGAAGACAATCAGGGCAAAATCACGCGCGACGTGGTGGCCATTCCCAACGGCAACCACATCATCATCCGCTCGCCATTTGTGCTGAACCCGGCAGGGCTCGTTCCCACGTGGGTGACCAACGGCCAGAAGGTGCTCGTCAACGGCGTCGAGCAGCAAAACGGCGTCACACCGCAGAATTTCACCAATCCCGTGGTCTATCAGGTCATTTCCGCCGACGGCGAGGTCAATTCCTATACCGTCAGCGTCAGTACGTCGGGACTGCCCATCCTCGAAATCAACACGCCGGAATCGAAAACCATCGCCAGCAAAACCGAATGGATGGACGGCGCAACCATCAGCATCACCATGCCCGACGGAACCACCGCCCACACGGGCAACCTGAGCATCAAAGGCCGTGGAAACACCAACTGGTCGGCCCCGAAAAAGCCCTATTCCCTGAAACTCGAACAGGGCAGCAAACTCATCGACATGCCCAAAGACAAGCGCTGGACGCTGCTGGCCAACTGGTACGACCGCACGCTGCTGCGCAACGACGTGGCCTTTGAAGTAGCCCGTCGCACGCATCTGGAGTGGACGCCGCGCGGAAAATATGTGGAACTCGTGCTCAACGGCCGATACATGGGCAACTACTACCTCTGCGAGAAAATCAAAATCGACAAAAACCGGCTGAACCTCAACGAAATGAGGCTCGAAGACAACGAGGGCGAGAGCATCACCGGCGGCTATGTGATGGAACTCGACACCTACATGGACGAGCAGCAC
Organism: Prevotella sp.; assembly: GCA_017483785.1. Classification (GTDB taxonomy): domain Bacteria; phylum Bacteroidota; class Bacteroidia; order Bacteroidales; family Bacteroidaceae; genus Prevotella. Next base: position 29,060 of record JAFUVC010000126.1, on the reverse strand, counting down.
ACCTTCCGCTCGCAGACGCGCAACCTGCCCTTCATGTTCAAAGAACCCTCCAACGACGTGCTCAACGAGGCCAAAATCAACTATATGCAGCAGTTTATCGCCGATTTGGAGACGGCACTCTACAAAGCCGACTGGCTCGACCGGCGCGACTACGCCGAAATGTTCGACATCGACTCCAGCATCGACTATTTCATCGTCTGCGAACTCGTGCAAAACACCGAGCCGACCTCGCCCAAAAGCACCTACTTGTACAAAGACAAAAACGGAAAACTCAAGACCGGCCCCATCTGGGACTGCGACTACGCCACGTTCTCCACCTATTGGGCCGACTCCGCACCCATGACCTGGGCCGTTTACTACGATCAACTGCTGAAAGACCCCGTCTTCGTCGCCCGACTCAAGGAGCGCTGGCAGGAATACAAGCCCCAGATGCAGACCATTCCCGACTACATCAGGGCGCAGGCCAAAGTCATCAAGCCGTCGGCCGAACTCAACAACACGCTCTGGCCCATCTCCAGCCGCGTCAACGGCGACGAAACCCTTGCCTACGACGAGGCCGTGGCCCGCATGATTACCTACTTCAACGCCAAACTGGAATGGTTCGACAAATGGGTCGCCGGTCTGTAAACCCAATTGTAAATAATTCTTCACAAATCTGTAAAAACGGAAGTTATCTGTTAAATTTATGACAGAAACTTCCGTTTTCTGATTTTTTATTTGTAACTTTGAACGCTCAAAAGATGCCCGACAAAGAGAAGATAAACAAAAAAATATAAATACATGCACTTCAAATGGAATTACGAACCACCTACACCACAAGAACAGCAGGCCGCTAAGGAACTGGGCGAGAAGCTGGGCATCAGCGAAGTGCTTGCGCAGCTGCTCATCCGAAGGGACATCACCACGGAAAGTGCCGCGAAGAGATTCTTCCGTCCGCAACTTGCCGACCTCATCAACCCGTTCCTGATGAAAGACATGGACGTGGCAGTGGACCGACTGAACGACGCCATCGGAAGAAAAGAGCGCATCTTGGTGTACGGCAACTACGACGTTGACGGCTGCACAGCCGTCGCATTGGTGTACAAATTTCTACGGCAGTTCTACTCCAACATCGACTATTACATCCCCGACCGCTACGACGAAGGGTATGGAATCAGCCAAAAGGGACTGGAATATGCCCACGACACGGGCGTGAAACTCGTCATCATCCTCGACTGCGGCATCAAGGCCATCAAGGAGATTGCCTACGCCAAGACCCTCGGCATAGACTTCATCATCTGCGACCACCACGTGCCCGACGAGACCATGCCCGACGCAGCAGCCATCCTGAACCCGAAACGACCCGACGACACCTATCCCTTCAAGCATCTTTGCGGATGTGGCGTGGGGTTCAAGTTCATGCAGGCCTTCGCCAAGAACAACGGATTCCCCTTCTCGCGGCTCATTCCCCTGCTCGACTTCTGCGCCGTGAGCATCGCGGCCGACATCGTGCCCGTGACCGACGAGAACCGAATCCTCGCCTTCCACGGACTCAAACAACTCAACCAGAACCCGAGCATCGGCCTGAAAGCCATCATCGACATCTGCGGACTGACCGACCGCGAACTGTCCATGAGCGACATCATCTTCAAAATCGGGCCGCGAATCAACGCCTCGGGACGCATGGAAAACGGCAAGGAATCGGTCGATTTGCTCGTGGAGAAAGACTTCCCCACAGCGTTCAACATGGCCAAGCACATCAACGAATACAACGAGCAGCGCAAGGATATCGACAAGCAAATGACCGAGGAGGCCAACCAGATTGTGGCCCGACTCGAAAACCAGAAACACCGCTCCAGCATCGTGCTCTACGACGAAGGCTGGAAAAAAGGCGTTATCGGCATCGTGGCCTCGCGCCTCACGGAAATCTACTTCCGCCCGACGGTCGTGCTGACGCGCGACGGCGAGTTTGCCACGGGTTCGGCCCGCTCCGTGACGGGTTTCGACGTCTATGCCGCCATCAAGAGTTGCCGCGACCTGCTCGTGAACTTCGGAGGCCACACCTACGCCGCCGGACTCACCCTCCGCTGGGACGACATCCCCGTCTTCCGCCAGCGGTTCCAGCAGTATGTGGAGGAGCACATCGAACCCGAGCAGACCGAGCCCAACCTCGACGTGGATGCCATTCTCGACTTCAAAGACATCAACAAGCGACTCCACAACGACTTGAAGCGTTTCTCGCCCTTCGGCCCGGGCAACCAGAAACCCATGTTCTGCACCACCGGCGTCTATGACTACGGCACGAGCAAGGTCGTAGGCCGCGAGCAGGAGCACATCAAGTTGGAACTGGTCGATTCGAAATCGAGCAACGTGGTCAGCGGCATCGCCTTCGGGCAGAGTGCCTCGGCGCGCTACATCAAGTCGAAACGCGCGTTCGACATCGCCTACACGCTCGAGGACAACATCTTCAAACGCAACCAAGTACAGCTCCAGATAGAAGACATCCGCCCCCGCGAGGAATAGCCTATGAACTACGAACAGATTCTCAAGAAATATTGGGGATACGACAGTTTCCGAGGCATTCAGCGTGAGATTATCGAAAGCATCTGCGACGGCCACGACACGCTCGGACTGATGCCCACCGGCGGCGGAAAAAGCATTACTTTTCAGGTTCCGGCACTCTCGATGGAGGGCGTCTGCATCGTCATCACGCCACTGGTCGCGCTGATGAAAGACCAAGTGCAGAACCTGCGCCAACGGGGCATTCAGGCGGCAGCCATCTACAACGGAATGAGCCATTCCGAAATCATCACCACGCTCGAAAACTGCATTTTCGGCGGCATCAAAATCCTCTACGTGTCGCCCGAACGGCTCTCCTCAGAGTTGTTTCAGGGCAAACTCCGCCGAATCCGCGTCAGTTTCATCACGGTTGACGAGGCGCACTGCATTTCGCAGTGGGGCTACGATTTCCGGCCTTCCTACCTCAAAATCGCCCAGATTCGGGAACTCATCGCCGAGTCGGAACTCGGAAAGCAGGCCGAGCGACCCGTCCCCGTGCTCGCACTCACGGCAACCGCCACGCCACGCGTCGTCCAAGACATTCAGGAGAAACTCACCATTGCGCCCGAAACGGATTTCAACGTCTTCAAGATGAGTTTCGAGCGGAAAAACCTCGCCTACATCGGGCGCGAAACCGCCGATAAATACGGCGAACTCCTCCATATCTTAAATTCCGTGAGGGGCTGCGCCATCGTGTATGTCCGAAACCGGAACCGCACGAAGGAAATTGCCGAATACCTGAACAAAAACAGCACTCCCGACGGCCGCTATCCGGAAATGGCCACGTTCTACCACGCCGGACTCGACATCAAAATCCGCGACGAGCGACAAGAGAAATGGCAACGCAACGAGGTTCGCGTCATGGTGGCCACAAACGCCTTCGGCATGGGCATCGACAAGCCCGACGTGAGGCTCGTCATCCACATGGACTGCCCCGACTCGATTGAAGCCTATTTTCAGGAGGCCGGACGAGCCGGACGCGACGGCAAAAGGGCCTACGCGGTGCTGCTCTACAACGGCAACGACCACCAAAAACTGGAAAAACGCATTGCCGACACGTTTCCCGAGAAAGACTATATAATTAAGGTGTATGACCATCTGGGCTCGTTCTTCCAGATTGCCATCGGCAGCGGCTACGACGTCACCAAGGCCATCGACATCGACCAGTTCTGCCGCACCTACCACTGTTTCCCGACGCAAGTCAACGCCGCGCTGAAACTGCTCGACCAGTCGGGCTACATCCACTTTGAAAGCGAGCCCGACAATGCCTCGCGCGTCAAGTTTGTCATCAGTCGCAACGAACTCTACCGCCTGAAAGAAACCTCGCGCGAGGAAGAAGCCGTCATCACGGCACTGCTGCGCAACCACGGCGGCCTGTTCACCGACTACGCCTACATCGACCTCAACCGCATTGCGCAGCACGCGAAACTCACGCCCGAGCAAACCTATCAGACGCTGAAATCGCTCACCCAACAGCGCATCCTCCACTTCATTCCGCAGCGCGCCATGCCGACCATCACCTACACGCAGCGGCGCGAGCAGAGCGACTTCGTCGTCATTCCCAAAAGCGTCTATGAAGAACGGCGCGACCTGTTCAAGAAGCGAATCCGCTCCGTATGGCTCTATGCGGAAAACACCAAAACCTGCCGGTCGCGGCAGTTGCTGCGCTACTTCGCCGAGGAGCAAACCCACGACTGCGGCCAGTGCGACGTGTGTCTGGCCTCGCGCAGCACCGCGCCAGAGTCTCCCACCGTGCAAAAAGCCTGCCAGCGCATTCTCGACTTCCTCGACGACGGCGAGAAGCACGCCGTCACCGCGCTGAACCGGCTCCAGATTCCAACGGAAACGCTACACGCAGCCCTCCGCCTGCTGGTCGATGAGGAAAACATCGTGGCAGACGGCCGCTACATCACGAAAAACAAGGGGTGAAACTACCCGAAAACGAGTTTGCAACGGCAAACTTCCACGTCACCTTCATCGGCCTCCTTCGCCATGCTGACGCTGTAGGTCAGGTCGTCGGTCTGCTCGCAATAGAGGCGCAGCGAATCGCCGAGACGGGCCTCCGCCACATAGGCAATGTCGAAGCGGCGCAGCGGATGCTCCGCATACCAGTTCGTGTCCCAGAGGTCGAGGATGTGCTCCATGTATTTCAGGCTGTTCACGTGGCCGTTCATGTCGATGTCGCTATAGACGGCCTTGAAAGTGCGCACCAGTTCGGCTTTCTCGGTCATTTTCGCCCGCGAGGGCTTGGCAATCGGACACGGTTTTTCCGCGTCGATGTATTCCTTCAGCAGGCCGTCGTGAACGGAGAACAAATCGACGGGCTGGCGCGTCGCCACGTCAATCATCGCCCACACCGAGCGGCCGTAGCCAAACACTTTCTCGGGCTCCTCGACCGACGCAATCCTGAAATTGCGGTTCGTGAAAAACCGCATGGCGTTCTCCACCCACGTTTCCACCGAAAAACGGTCGTAGGCCCTCGGCGTCGCCGTCAGTTCAACGGCCAGTCGCGAAAGCACCCACGTCTTCCCGATGGAATTCAGGTAGAGCATCCCGAAGCCGCGGTCGTTGGAGTGGAAGTCGGCGGCGTTGAGCAGGTGATTTCCGAGATGACTCATGAAGAGCCGTTCCGCGAAATCGCAATGGAACGGCTCTGCCATGAAATCATATTTTCCAATTTTTTCTATCATTTACTTCACATACACCACGGCCAGACGGTTCGAGGTTGTGCCCTGAACGCCCTTGCCCGTAGCCTCGTCTACGGCCACGCCGCGCGTCTCCAGATAGTGAGCCACAGCGTCGGCGCGAGCCTGCGACAGCTTCATGTTCAGTTCGGGATTGCCTTCCGGCGAAGCGGTACCGACAATCTGCACGTGCTTTCCGGGCTGGATGCTCGACAGTGCCTTGCGAGCCTCGGCGGTCAGTTCCGACTTGCCCTGTGCGAAGGTCACGAACACGAGGTCTTCAACCTTCACTTCGCGCACAACGTCCTTGCCGGCCACTTCCTTGATGACTTCCACTTCCTTCACGATTTCCTTCGGCTTGCGGGCCAGTTCGTCGCGCAGGCGGTTGATTTCAGCATTCAGACCGTCGATTTCGGCCTGGTCGCGAAGTTGAGCAACGGTGAAGTTGTGCGTGCCGTTCGAGTTCTTGAACTTGTAGATGAAACCGGCGTTCAACTGCACGTAGGCGTGGTTCAGGTTGTATTTCGGGCTGTTGTGGCCGAGCACTAACTGCTCCACGTCGCTCTCGCTGAAGAATTCGTCGTTCAGACCCCACGTAATCGAGGGCTCCACATAGAACTGCCAAGCCTTCTTCGAACCGAGGTTGAACACGAAGTCGAGCGCAGCCTTCGAAGTCAGGTTGTTGCGACCGGCAATCTGCGGATAAGAGAGTAAGAAATCGTTGTAGATGTCGGTGATTTCAGCATAAACTTTCTTCGGCGTGCCGAACAGGTGTCCCCAGCCGAGTCCATACAGACCGACCACCTCGAAGCAGCGGGGCTCACCCTTGTAGCCGCCAAACCAGTTCGAGAAGTTCACCGTTCCGAGCAGGCTCGAGTTCAGGTAGCGCACGAAGGTTCCCGTCGAGCAATAGGGCTTGTTCGAGAAGTAGGCATTGCTCTCCACGGCCAGACCGAACACCGGCGTAAACCAGCGGCCGATGCGCAGGCCGGCGTTCGGGTTCAGACCCTTCATCCACGCGTGGCCCGTGGCCTTCGTGGCAACACCGCCGTTGATGCCAACATAGAAGTTGTCAAACGTCTTGCTCTCGGTCACCGTCTGTGCCTGAGCGTTCACTGTCATTGCTGCGACAGCAAGGAGTAAAACTAATTTTTTCATGTTTCTAAATCGTTTAATTTAACTTGTAAAAATGGATATTCTCGTTTAAATTCGCTGCAAAAGTATAGCAAAAAACTCAAACTGCCAAATAATTTTTCAAAATTCAGCCCGATTTTCACTTTTTTCCGGCAATATTTTTTCTTATTTGAGGAGGATTACGAGCCTGAAAACGTGAAAAAACGTCTTAGGCAAACAAATCGTCCATCGTCACTTGGCTTTGGATCATATAGGAGTACATTCCTTTTTTCAGTCCTTCTGTGGTAATCATCGTGAGCCATGAAGCGTGGCGAAGTCCCGTCTCGTTGATGAAGGTTGTTCGTCTGCGATTGATTTTCTCGTATTCCTCCTTGTCCAACTCGTATTCGTCTTGGCAGTATTTCACCTCGCACACGTTGACGATTTTGTCGGCGCGTTCAATGATGATGTCAATCTGGGCGGCTGGTTTCGTGGTCTTGCTTCTCCACGAGTAGTTGAGCGTCGAGATGCCGTCGATGCGGAGCGCCCGCTTGATTTGCGGGATGTGGGCCATGCAAATGCGTTCGTAGGCCAGTCCCATCCAAGTGTTCACCTCGGGCGTGTTGATGTGGTGCGACCAGTATTCCGTTTCAATCTCTGCCTTGTCGACGAAGGTCAGGTAGAACAGGCTGAAGAAATCGCAAAGTTGGAAAATGGCGTCCTTGCTCTTGATTTCCTTTTCGCGGACGATATTCTTCCGAATGAGGTCGCACTGCACAAGGTCGTCCAACTTGTCGCCCAAGTGTCCGTTGTTGGCGCATTTCAATTCTTTCGCCAACTGCTCGCGTGTCATTCCACCACGGCTTTTGGCCAAGGCTTTCACAATGTCGATGTATCTTTCGGGATGCTTGTAGAGCGTGTTGAAAAGTCTGCGGAACTCGCGCCGCATCTTTGTGTCGCGGCTGAAAAAAAGGCGGTCGATGTTCTGCACCAAACTCTCGCTGTTGTCGAGCAGGCTCAGATAATAGGGGATACCCCCGAAAACCATGTAGGCTTGAAGTGTCATCTGTCGGTTCCAGACGAATTGGTGCTCAACAAGGTATTCCTCCACTTCGCGCAAAGTGAAAGGATGGATGGGCATTTCTTCCGTGAGGCGGTCGTGGAGCCCCCCTTTGCTGTCGATGACGTTAGTAATCATCCAACTCGTCGCACTGCCGCAAATGATAAGCACCACGTTGTCCTGAAGCGAGGACCAACTGTTCCAAAAGTAGCCGACGGCTCCTGCCACGTTGGAGTTTTCGGCATCCAAAGCGGGCAATTCGTCAATGAAGATGATGCGTCGCTCGTCGTCTTTCGCTGATTTCTTCAGCGCGTTTTTCAGCATGACGAAGGCCGACATCCAGTCTTTGGGCCTTTCCGGCATGTCGTAGCCAAACTCTTCCATGGCATCGGCAAAAGCGGTGAACTGGTCGCTCAACCTGCCTTCTATCACGCCGGTCATCTTGAAGGCGAACTGGTTCTTGAACACTTGGTTGACGAGAAAGGTCTTGCCCACGCGCCGCCGCCCAAACAACGCCAGAAACTCCGAGCGGGGACTTTGGGCCAGGGCTTGTAACTTGCTGATTTCAGCAGTTCTTCCGATGATATTGTCCATAATAATAATGTCTTTGACGCAGCAAAATTACAATTTTTCATAATAACGACCAAGTTTTTCGGGCGAAATCTACCTATTTTCACATAGATTTCGCCCAAAAACAAAAAAAACGGGCGAAATCTACCAATTTTTATATAGATTTCGCCCGACGAACAACCAAGTTTGATTTCCAGAATACACAAAAAAGGCTAAACCGCAAAGTTTAGCCCGCTTTATTTGTTTATTTGCATTTTATCATCAGATAATATCATTGTGAGCATAATTCCTTTTCTTGCTGGATTACCTTTGCACGTCATTCGTCCTCAAGCATGAAAAACTCGTTGACGGGCTTGCCGAAAATCCTCGACATTTTCAGCGCGAGAAGGGTGGACGGCACGTATTTTCCGGCTTCAATGGCGTTGATGGTCTGTCGGCTGACACCGATGCTTTCGGCCAATTGCTGTTGTGTCATGCGCAGGATGGCGCGCTCTACGCGAATATTATTCTTCATCGCGCGCCTCCTTCCTGAACAGATGAAGTTCCCATTGGAATTTAAGAATGTAAATCAGGAACAGCGAAATGAGCCAGAACAAGATGAACCACAGGTAGAGGCCGCCGAAGAAAAACCATGTGCCGAGAATCAGCAGCACGGTGTTTGCCTTGATTGCCCACGCAAAAGCGTGAAGTCGCAAGTGTTCAACGTATTCGTCTTCGTCTTTTTCGCGTGCGAAAGCGATGAACAGCAACCCAACGGACATGGCGATGAGGCAAATCTCGTTGAACATGTCCTGCCGTTCGATGGTGGCCGTGAATCCAAGTGAGTCGGCCTTGCCAAAGGCATCGAGGGCCTTCATGCCGATGCTGAACGTGGGAAACGAGATGAGTTCGTCGTTAAAAACTTCGCTGAAAATGGGAGCGACGAAAAACAATAGCGCGAAGGGCGCAAACAGGCACCAGCCAATCATTTTGAAGCGGTGCGGAAACAAATAATCTCTTTTCATGTTGTTTACTTTTTTGAAATTTCACGCTGTAAAAGTAATGAAAACTTTTCAAAAGGTAAAATAAACACGACATAATTATTATTTTTTAACGCTTTTTTTATTATTCTTCTTCGGCGTGACGTTGAACCGGTACGCGAGCGAATGAATCATATAGAATTCACCACCAGCCACGCCATATAGCCGAGGAACAGCGACGCGAGCACGGCTCCCTCCCAGCGCGCAACGGTGAATTTCGTGCGGCAGAACAGCCACAGGAGCAGCACCGAGCCCGTCAGCATGGCGAAATCGACCATGGTGATGCCCTCGACCGCCATCGGGCAAATCAGTCCGGCACCGCCCAAGATGAGCAGGATGTTCATGACGTTGGAGCCCAAGACATTGCCGATGGCGATGCCGCTGTTGCCCTTGCGGGCCGCCACAACGCTCGTGGCCAACTCCGGCAGCGACGTGCCGCCAGCCACGATGGTCAGGCCGATGACGGCCTCGCTCACGCCGAGTTGCTGCGCAATGTCGGTGGCACCATCGACAAACAGATTCGAGCCCAGCACCAGACACGCCAGTCCGAGCAGCAGGAACCCGACGGCTTTCACCACGCTATAGCCGCGCGAGGCCTCGGGCTGCTCCTCGGCCCCGTTGCTTTTCGCATCGCGAAGCGTGAGCCACATGAATCCGCAGAACCCCGCAAAGAGCAGGGCCGCATCGAGGCGCGAGAGGTTGCCGTCCATCAGCACCATCGCCGCCAAAGCCACCGACGCGACCACCGACAGCGGAATGTCGCGCTTCACCGTCAGCGGCAGAATCGACATCGGAGCAACCATCGCCGCCACGCCGACAATCAGCATCGTGTTGAACACATTCGAGCCGACAACATTGCCGACCGCCAAATCGGCCGTACCCTTCAGGGCCGACACCAAACTCACACAAAACTCGGGTGCCGACGTGCCCAGAGCCACAATCGTCAGCCCGATGACAAGCTGCGGAATTCGCATCCGCTCGGCCAGTGCCACAGCACCGTCGGTCAGCCTGTCGGCCCCCCAAAGTACCAGCGCAGCACCGCCAATAATCATCAATATTGAAACCATACGGCTGCAAAATTACACTTTTTTCTTGAATTATCTATTTTTTTTGGGAATATAAGAAATAATTTTGTACCTTTGTCGCGCAAAAATTACTGAATATGAAAAGATTTTTATTTGTGTTAAGTTTAAGTACGTTACTGCTTGGAGGATTTGTGTCAATGCTTTTCTTTAGCAAAAATACAAACAATATTTATTTAACAGGACAATGGATTTTGTGGTTATATATCATAGTTTTTTTGCCATTTAGATTATTTGATTTCTATAGACAAAAGAATAAAATATTATTTGGATATATCCTTAATGTAATTGCTTTGATTTTAGGAATCGTTGCTCTATATTATTTAATTACATATAAGATAAAAGGACCTCTTATACCAACTAATTTGAACATAGTCCTGCTATTTCTGCTGACATTTATTTATATAAAATCTACTTTCGATGTAATAAAAAGAAAACGACAACGGGATTTAATTTTTTTGTGTTTATTAAGTATTGCATTATTAATAATTTTTATTTTATCAACCATTTAAATTCAAAGTTTATGAAAAAAAGTTTTGTTATGTGTACAATTGCAATGTTTGCAATGAGTTTCTCTTCGTGTTCCACGGAAAAAAATGAGGATATTGAGTTATCAACATCAAATTACCAAAGGTTAAATGCTCTTTCCGAATTTGGTAAAGCATTTAATTCTAATTTTGATTATTTTGTTAGTACACGGGGAGTTTCGGACAATGCTTCTGAAGATAATTATGGTAATGTAGCTTCTGAAATTGGAGCAGATATTTGCAAAAAATTATTACCACCGTCCAATGCATTGATGGCAGAGTTTGGAATCACGGATGGTGATTTTGAAAAGATAATAAAGGAAATAACCGTAGATTTGGAATTATCGGAAATTCCAACCCTCGAAGAGGCAAAATGTATGACAGCTCTATGTATTTATGATATTTATTTGCACGATAATACTATAGGAGTTTCAACAAGAGCATCTGCCGGCGATGTTTTATTATGTTTAGCGGCTGGTTATGGGGTGAAAGATATGATAAATGCCGGAGGTGCGGCTCTTGCAAAAAAACTGCTTACAAAAGCGGCTGCAAGATTAGTTCCTGGATTTGGCTGGTGTTATGGCATTATGTCTGGTGCATATTGTATTTCTAAATTATGATTACAAGATTCTGATGTTTGAGAACCTAAGCGAAAGATTAGAACGATCTTTTAAAATACTGAAAGGTGAGGGAAAAATCACCGAGATCAACGTTGCCGAAACGCTCAAGGACGTGCGCCGCGCACTGCTCGACGCCGACGTGAATTACAAAGTGGCCAAATCGTTCACCGACACGGTGAAGGAGAAGGCGATGGGCATGAACGTGCTGACGGCCATCAAGCCCGGACAGCTGATGGTGAAACTCGTCCACGACGAACTGGCCGAGTTGATGGGCGGCGAGACCTCTGAACTGAACCTGACGCAGAAGCCTGCCATCATCTTGATGTCGGGTTTGCAAGGCTCGGGTAAGACCACGTTCAGCGGAAAACTGGCCAACATGCTCAAGAACAAGATGCGCCGCCGTCCGCTGCTCGTGGCCTGCGACGTGTATCGCCCTGCCGCCATCCAGCAGTTGCACGTGGTGGGCGAGCAGGTGGGCGTTCCCGTCTGGTCGGAGCCCGAGAGCAAAGACGTGGTCTCCATCGCCAAGAACGCCCTGCAAGAGGCCAAGGTGAAGGGCTACGACACGGTCATCGTCGATACCGCCGGCCGTCTGGCCGTCGATGAGGAGATGATGGACGAGATTGAGCGGCTGAAAAACGCGCTCCAGCCCGACGAGACGCTGTTCGTGGTCGATTCCATGACGGGTCAGGACGCGGTGAACACCGCCAAGGAGTTCAACGACCGACTGGACTTCGACGGCGTGGTGCTGACGAAACTCGACGGCGACACACGCGGCGGTGCGGCCCTGTCGATTCGCACGGTGGTGACGAAGCCCATCAAGTTCATCGGCACGGGCGAGAAGATGGAAGCCATCGACGTGTTCCATCCGGCACGCATGGCCGACCGCATTCTGGGCATGGGCGACGTGGTCAGCCTCGTGGAACGCGCTCAGGAGCAGTTCGACGAAGAGGAAGCCAAGCGACTGGAGAAGAAAATCCGCAAGAATCAGTTCGACTTCAGCGATTTCTACGCCCAAATCCAGCAAATCAAGAAGATGGGCAACATCAAGGACCTCGCCTCGATGATTCCCGGCGTGGGCAAGCAAATCAAGGACCTCGACATCGACGACAACGCCTTCAAGAACATCGAGGCCATCATCAACTCGATGACGCCCCACGAGCGTTCGCATCCCGAAGTGCTCAACCAGAGCCGTCGCATGAGAATCGCCAAGGGCTCGGGCACGAATATTCAGGAGGTGAACCGCCTCATCAAGCAGTTCGACGGCATGCGCAAGATGATGAAAATGATGTCGGGCGGCGGCATGAGCGGAATGCGGGGAATGATGAGGGGAATGCCGAAGTTTAATTAACAATTTACAATTGACAATTTACAATTAACAATTTACAATTCACATATAAAGATGATAAATTCTAACGCTGTGCGTGGGCTCCTCATCGACGGAAAAGCCACAGCCGCCCAAATCAAGGCGGAAATTGCTGAAAAAGTAGCGAAAATCGTTGCCGAGGGCGGAAAACAGCCCCATCTGGCCGCCATTCTCGTGGGCCACGACGGCGGTTCGGAAACCTACGTCAAAAACAAAGTGCTGGCCTGCGAACAGTGCGGGTTCAAGTCGTCGCTCATCCGCTATGACGAAACCGTGACGGAAGACGAACTGCTCGCCTGTGTCGAACGCCTCAACAACGACCCCGACGTGGACGGGTTCATCGTGCAACTGCCGCTGCCCAAGCACATCGACGAGCAGCGCGTCGTCGAGACCGTCAGTCCGCAGAAAGACGTCGATGGATTCCACCCCGTGAACGTCGGTCGCATGGCCATCGGCCTGCCCGCCTTCATCTCGGCCACGCCGCTCGGCATCATGACCCTGCTGAAGCGCTATGGCATCGAGACGAGCGGAAAGAAATGCGTCGTGCTCGGCCGGTCGAACATCGTCGGAAAGCCGATGGCACAGCTCCTGATGCAGAAGCAATGGGGCGACGCCACCGTCACCGTCTGCCACTCGCATTCAAAAACGCTGAAAGAGGAGTGTCGCGAAGCCGACATCATCGTCGCCGCCATCGGTCGGCCCGAATTCGTCACCGCCGACATGGTGAAAGACGGTGCCGTGGTCATCGACGTGGGCACGACGCGCGTTCCCGACCCCTCGGCGAAGAGCGGATTCCGCCTCACGGGCGACGTGAAATTCGACGAGGTGGCCCCGAAATGCTCGTATATCACGCCCGTTCCCGGCGGCGTCGGGCCCATGACCATCTGCTCGCTGATGATGAATACGCTTGCTGCAGCAGCGAAAATGGATGAAAGATGATAGATGAAGGATGAAAGATGAAGGATGAAGGATGAAGGAAAAGGCTGAGAAATATTACCAACAAGGCAACGAGCACCGTCGCCACGGCGACTGGCAGCAGGCGCTGAACTGCTACATGGAAGCCATTGCCCTCGACCCGCAGAGTCCGGCCGTCGAGGCCAAACAGATGCTCGAAGACATCCTCAATTTCTATCACAAAGACACGTATAACCCCTAAAAGGAGAAATATTTCATGAAAAATATAGCATTTTATTTTGTTATTTCAGGAAAAATTCCTACCTTTACCATACCTAAAACTACAAACTAATAACTTTAAACATTATGGGAAAAATTAAAGGAGCCATCGTCGTGAACACCGACCGCTGCAAGGGATGCCAACTGTGCATCGTGGCCTGTCCGAAAGGTGTGATAGCGCTGGCTGACAAGAGAGTGAATGCGCACGGCTATGCGTATGTGGAGCCTGCGAATCCGGATGAGTGCATCGGTTGCGCCTCGTGTGCCATCGTCTGCCCCGACGGATGTATTACTGTGTACAAAAAACGTATGGAGGACTAACGCTATGGCAGAACAACGCGAAGTAGTATTGATGAAAGGCAACGAGGCTATTGCCCACGCTGCCGTTCGTTGCGGTTGCGACGGATATTTCGGATATCCGATTACGCCGCAGAGTGAAGTAATTGAGACTTTGGCCGAACTGAAGCCTTGGGAAACGACCGGAATGGTCGTCTTGCAGGCCGAGAGCGAGGTAGCCTCGATCAACATGATTTACGGCGGAGCCGGAGCAGGTAAGAAAGTGCTTACCTCGTCGTCGTCGCCGGGCGTGGCCCTGATGCAGGAAGGCATTGCCTACATGGCCGGTGCTGAACTGCCGGGCGTGTTTGTGAACGTGCAGCGCGGCGGCCCCGGACTGGGAACCATCCAGCCATCGCAGAGCGACTATTTCCAAGCCACTCGCGGCGGCGGCAACGGCGACTACTACGTCATCACGCTCGCCCCGAACTCGGTGCAGGAAATGGCCGACTTCGTCGATCTGGCCTTTGAACTGGCCTTCAAGTACCGCAATCCGGCGATGATTCTGTCTGACGGCGTCATCGGCCAGATGATGGAGAAGGTGGTTTTGCCGCCGATGACGCCCCGTCGCACCGAAGAGGAAGTGCTGAAGGAGTGCCCCTGGGCAACGACCGGTCGCACGAAAGACCGCAAGCCCAACGTCATCACCTCGCTCGAGTTGACCTCGGAAGTGATGGAGAAGCGCAACCTGCATCTTCAGGAGAAATATCAGCAGATTCGCGACAAGGAAGTGCGCTACGAAACCCAGCAGATGGACGGCGCAGAATATCTCGTGGTGGCCTTCGGAAGCGCAGCCCGCGTAGCCGAGAAAGCCATGGAGCAAGCCGCCGAGGAAGGCCTGAAAGTGGGCCTTTTCCGCCCGATTACGCTGTGGCCGTTCCCCGAAAAGGAAATCGCCGCCGCCGCCAAAGGCAAGAAGGGCGTGCTGGTCGTAGAAATCAATGCCGGACAGATGGTTGAAGACGTCCGCCTCTCAGTGAATGGCGCAGTGCCTGTTGCTCATTTCGGCCGTTTGGGCGGAATCGTTCCCGAACCCGATGAAATCGTTAACGCCTTAAAAACGAAGTTCTAATGGAAAATCAAATTATTTCACCAGAGAATCTGGTATATCAGAAACCGAAACTCATGAACGAGGTCCCGATGCACTACTGCCCGGGCTGCTCGCATGGCGTGGTACACAAACTGGTCGCTGAGGTGATCGAGGAAATGGGCATCGAAGAGAAGACCATCGGCGTTTGCCCCGTAGGCTGCTCGGTGTTTGCCTACAAGTATATTGACATTGACTGGCAGGAAGCCGCCCACGGACGCGCTCCCGCAGTGGCAACCGCCATCAAGCGCCTCTGGCCCGACCGCATGGTGTTCAGCTATCAGGGCGACGGCGACATGGCCTGCATCGGCACCGCCGAGAGCATCCACGCGCTGAACCGAGGCGAAAACATCGCCATGATCTTCATCAACAATGCCATCTACGGCATGACGGGCGGCCAGATGGCTCCCACGACGCTGCTCGGACAGAAGACCTCCACCTGCCCCTACGGCCGACAGGCTGACCTGCACGGCTATCCTCTGAATATCACCGACTTGGCATCGCGCCTCGAGGGCACCTGCTACGTGACCCGCCAGAGCGTGGAGTCGGTTCCTTCCATCCGCAAGGCCAAGGCCGCCATCCGCAAGGCATTCGAGAACTCGATGGCCGGCAAAGGCTCGTCGCTCGTAGAAATCGTTTCCACCTGCAACAGCGGCTGGAAGCTCTCGCCCGTGAAGGCCAACGAGTGGATGAAAGAACACATGTTTGAGAAATATGTTAAAGGAGACTTAAAAGACACGACAGTATGAAAAAAGAAATTATCATATCAGGATTCGGTGGACAGGGCATCCTCTCCATGGGTAAAATCCTGGCCTATTCGGGACTGATGGAAGACAAAGAGGTGACTTGGATGCCTGCTTACGGCCCCGAACAGCGCGGCGGCACGGCCAACGTGACCGTCATCGTGAGCGACGACCGCATTTCGTCGCCCATTCTGAGCCAATACGACGTGGCCATCGTGCTGAACCAGCCCTCGCTCGAGAAATTCCTGCCGAAGGTGAAGCCCGGCGGCATTCTGATTTACGACGGATTCGGCATTCCCAGCGCACCGAAGCGCGACGACATCGAGGTCTATCGCATCGACGCCATGGACAAAGCCGCCGAAATGAAGAACTCGAAGGTGTTCAACATGATTGTCTTGGGCGGACTGCTGAAAGTATGCCCCGTGGTGACCACCAACGGCTTGGAGAAAGCCCTGTTCAAGTCGCTGCCTGAGCGCCACCACGGACTCATTCCGCTGAACATGGAAGCCGTCGGCGAAGGCATGAAAATCATTCAGAAACTATAAACTTAAAACAAGAACACATGAACACAAGAAAAATCGTCATTTCTGCCCTTGTCATCCTCGGGCTCGCATCGTCAGCCATTTGTCAGGCAAAAGTCGAACACATTCTTCCCAAACCGAAGCAAGTGGTTAACAACCAAGGAAATCTGCTCGTGATTTCCAATGGAGTCCGTTTCACGACAGAGCAGTCTGACAGAATCGTGTCGGCGTTCGAAAACTTCCTGAACGTTGAGGTGGCGGAGAATTCCTCCGCCACCCCCGTTTCCATCGAGACGGGAAAAGCCGTCAGCGGCTCGTACAACTACGCGCTGGCAGGCTACCCCAACGAAGCCTATCAACTGACGGTCAGTCAGTCGGAAATCGCCATCAAGGCCGTCACCGAAACGGGCGTGCTCCGCGCCGTGCAGACGCTCGCTCAGATGGCTGAAGGCTACGACGGCGAGGGCGTTTCCCTCGAATGCTGCACCATCACCGACTGGCCCGCCTTCAAACTGCGCGGCTACATGCACGACATCGGCCGCAGTTACATCACCTTCGAGGAACTGAAAAAGCAAATCAAACTGTTTGCCCGCTTCAAAATCAACACGTTCCACATGCACCTGACCGAAAATCAGGGCTGGCGCTTTGAAGTGAAGCAATATCCGCAACTGACGGCAGCCTCGTCGATGACGCGATTCGCCGGAAAATACTACACGCAGGCACAGTGTCGCGAACTCGAAGACCTGGCCTACGAATACGGCATCACCATCATTCCCGAAATCGACATGCCCGGCCACAGCGGAGCCTTCGAGCGCGCCATGGGCCACTCCATGCAGACCGACCAGGGCGTTGCCGAACTGAAAAACATCCTCACCGAGGTGGCCAACACCTTCACCCGCGCCCCGTATATCCACATCGGAGGCGACGAAGTGACCATCACCTACCCCAACTTCCTGCAAATCCTCGGCGACCACGTGAAGTCGCTGGGGAAGAAAGTCGTCTGCTGGAACAAACTCGTCAGCGGCGCACCATCGACTTCCTACTGCGACATGACGCAGATGTGGGCCACGCGAGGCTCGGCCGTTGACGGCGTGCCCAACATCGACTGCCGCTACAACTATATCAACCACTTCGACCTCTTCGCCGACGTGGTGGGCATCTACAAAAGCAACATCTACTACGCACAGCGCGGCAACGCCAACGTGGCCGGAACCATCAGTGCCGTGTGGAACGACCGCTATGTGCCCTCCGAAATCAACATCATGCGCGAGAACAACGTCTATGCCAGCGTGTTGGCCTCGGCCGAGCGAGCATGGATGGGCGGAGGAAAGCAGTATATCGAGGTCGGCGGAACCACGCTGCCCGGCTCAGGCGACGAATACGACGAATTTGCCGACTGGGAGCGCCGATTCCTCTTCCACAAAGACCATTCGCTCAAAAACGAGAAAATTCCCTATGTGCGCCAGACCAACGTACACTGGAAAATCACCGACGCCTTCCCCAACGGCGGCAATTCGGCGGCAACCTTCCCGCCCGAAACGCTCGGACCGCAATCGGCCTACACCTATCAGGGCCAGAACTACGCCACAGGCAGCGCCACAGGTGCCGGAATCTACCTGCGCCACGTCTGGGGAACCACCATACCGGGCTACTACGCCAATCCGCAACTCAACACGACGGCCTACGCATGGACCTACGTCTATTCGCCCGTGGAACAGCAGGCCGGAGCCCTCATCGAGTTCCAGAACTATTCCCGTTCCGAGAGAGACGGCCTTCCCGCCAACGGCTCGTGGGACAAGAAAGGCTCGCGAATCTGGTTTAACGACACCGAACTGAAAGGCCCGACGTGGCAAAACGCCGGTGTTTCCATCGACAACGAAACACCGATGCGAAACGAGAACGCCGTGTCGCGAACACCCGTGCGCATCACGCTGAAACAGGGCTGGAACAAGGTGTTCATGAAACTGCCCTATGTGAATGCGTCTGGAATCCGCCTCAACAAGTGGATGTTCGTCTTTGTCATCACCGACACCGAGGGCAAAAACGCACTCGAAGGACTCACCTACTCGCCCCAGAAACTGCTCGACGAGAACGCCAGCACGCTGGCCGACCGCATCGACGAAATCAGTGCCCAAATGGGACAGAAAATCGGCACGCAGCCCGGTTTCTACGACGAATCGCTCGCCACGACGCTGAAGTCGCTCATCGAAGAACTGGAGGCCACGCTCAGCGAGTCGCTCCCTGCCCAGCAGCGCAACGAGCAACTCAACCGCCTCAATGCGGCTTTCAACGAATTTCAGACCGCCTGCCAGAAGCAGGGGCCGATTCTGCCTACCCCAAGCACCGACACGGAGGAACATTGGTATAGTTTCTGCTCCTCGCTGCGCGACAACCTCTACACCCATAGCAACGGAGCCGGAGCAGGCCTGACAGGCGGTGCCGACAGCAACTCCGACCAGATGCTCTGGAAATTCGTGAAGCGCGCCGACGGCACTTTCGACATCATCAACCGCGCCGACGGTTCCTACATCTCGCCCACGGCCTCCTACGACACGCAAATCAAGACTTCGGCCTCCAGACCTGCCAAAGGATGGACGCTGAAGGCCGCCAACACCCCGGGAATGCTCATCATCACCTGCGGAACCGTCGAACTCAACCAAACGCCCAGCGGCCACGCCAACCGACCCATCTTCAACTGGAGCGAAGGCAACACGGGCAACGACACCGCCGACTTGGGCTGCCAATTCGCCATTCGCGAGGTGTTTCCGCCGTCAGAAGACGATGTGGTGGTACGCATCGCCAGCACCGACAACACCAACTCGCCCGCAAACTACGGAGACTGGGACTCGTCGCCCTGGACACATGGCTGGACCAGCAACGAAAACAACACGAAAGCCGGTGTCAGGCTGACCTCGGAAACAGCACAGTTCAACCAGTCGGCTAACATCTACAGCCGCTATGTATTTGCCCTGAAACCCTCTGCAGCAGGTGCCACCGACGAAATCACCATCACCGCCCCAGAAGACTACGTGATTCTGGCCTATTCCATGCAAACCCGCCTCTACACGGCAAACGAGCCCTACGAACTGCGCAATGAGCAGCAAGCCATCTCGCCCGTGACGACGGAATGGAGAAAGTTCGGCGCAGCAAACCTCCACGACGAATCCACGTCGTTCACCATCAGCGCCTCTGGCGGCACCAACAACCAATATCTCTGCATCACGAACTTCACGGTGACGTTGCAGCCAAAGACCGCCACAGGCATCAATGGACTCGAAAACGGCACGGAAACCGACCGCCCAACGCCCATCTACGACCTCAGCGGCAGGAAAGTGGCCACCCAAAACGGCATCGGCAGCCTCAAAAAAGGCATTTACATCGCCAACGGCCAGAAAATCGTCATTCAGCACTGATGCCGTGTAAGATATTCGGAAAAAACCGCTTTTTTCTCGAAAAAAAACGGTAATTTTGTTGCCGAAATGAAAAATTGAATCAAAAATGGAGAATAATTTACGCGAAAAAACGTCCGACATCGTCAGCAAAATGAAAACAAAAAGCCGCCGAACCCAAATCGTCGCGGCCATCGTCGTCGTTGTCATAATACTGGGCCTGCTGGCATTCTGCAACGCCCCAATCCGACAAGGCAGCGGAAAGAGCCTGCCCGTCAGCGAGGCCTTCGACAGTCTTGCATCCATGTTGCCGAAGGGCAGCGTGGTCGTGGCCCGTTTCCCCGACGAAGAAAGGTCGGATTTGTACTATCTGAACAGTGGCGTGCTCTATTGCTTCAACGGCAAGAGCAAACTGCTCGAGGAAATGCCGATTCCGGGCGTGCCCAACGGGGCTGTCATCAACGCGAAACTCGCACAAGACGAGATTTATATGATTCTGACCGTCAGGGACGACAAACTCGACAGACTTTTCCGGCTGAACACGAAGAACCGCAACATTGTGGACCTTGAGCAGAGCACCGCCGTGCCCGAAGAAGCCAAGGAAGTCGAGGAAAAGACATCGCGACCCGCCGAGCATAAGTCGGAAGTGCCTGAAATCACCGAACCGCTGCCCGAGGCCGCCTTTGCCGACGAACCCACTGGCGAAGGCCACGAGGTGAAAAAAGAAGAACCCAAAAAGAACTCCGACGCGCCGGAAGTAACCACCATTTCGACCGACTAAACCCATCGAGACCGCCCCATGAACAGCAGCGACAGCATCGTCATCATCCCGACCTACAACGAGAAGGAGAACATCGAGAAAATCATCCGGGCCGTGCTTGCGCTCGGAGCCGGTTCCCATCAGTTCAACATTCTCGTCATCGACGACGGCTCGCCCGACGGAACGGCCCAGATTGTCCACCACCTCATCGACACGGAGTTTGCCAACCGCCTGTTCATCATCGAGCGGACAGGGAAACTCGGACTCGGCACGGCCTACATCGCAGGATTTCGCTGGGCACTGGAGCACGGCTACGACTATATTTTCGAGATGGACGCCGACTTCTCGCACAATCCCGACGACCTGCCACGCCTCTACGCCACCTGCCACGACGAGGGCTACGACCTCGCCATCGGCTCGCGCTACGTCAGCGGCGTAAACGTCGTGAACTGGCCCATCGGTCGTGTGCTGATGAGCTATTTCGCCTCGAAATACGTAAGGTTCATCACGGGTTTCAAGGTCCACGACACCACCGCCGGATTCAAGTGCTACAAGCGTCGCGTGCTTGAAACCATCGAACTCGACAAAATCCGCTTCAAAGGCTACGGTTTCCAGATTGAAATGAAGTTCACGGCCTATAAAATCGGCTTCCGAATCAAGGAAGTGCCCGTCATCTTCATCAACCGACGCGAGGGCACCTCGAAAATGTCGGGCGGAATCTTCGGCGAAGCCTTCTTCGGCGTGATGCAACTGCGCTGGGACGGCTGGTTCCGCAAGTATCCGCCGATGCCGGCTGCGCAGGGATAAGACTTTGCATTCTGTATGGAAATACATGACATTGCGAAACTTTATGCAACGCTGCCGCAGATTGGAGCGTTGCGCCATGTGCTGGAAAACAAATCCA
Organism: Prevotella sp.; assembly: GCA_017483785.1. Classification (GTDB taxonomy): domain Bacteria; phylum Bacteroidota; class Bacteroidia; order Bacteroidales; family Bacteroidaceae; genus Prevotella. Next base: position 7,568 of record JAFUVC010000126.1, on the reverse strand, counting down.
AGGGAGACGTTTTCCTGCAAGGGCTCGTTGGCTCAGCCCTGCCGACCATTTTCGCCAGCCTCAGCGAAAAACGGGGGCGGAAATCGCCCTTCCTGCTGATTCTCAATGATGCCGACGAGGCCGGCTACTGCTTCAACGACCTGAACCAAATGCTGAAATCGGACGACGTGATGTTTTTCCCGTCGTCGTTCCGAAGGGCGGCGAAATATGGCCAGCGCGACGCCGCCAACGAGATTCTGCGCACCGAGGTGCTGGCAAAACTGAGCAGCGCACCCTCGTCGTTCATCATCGTCACCCACCCCGAGGCCCTGGCCGAGTTGGTCGTCTCGAAGCAGGCGGTCGACGAGCAAATCGTGAAACTTGCGACGGGGCAGACAGCCGACATCGTCGAGTTGGAGCACCGGCTTCGCGAACTGTCGTTTCAGGAAGTGGACTACGTCTATGAACCCGGCCAGTTTGCCGTGCGCGGCAGCATTCTCGACATTTATTCCTACTCGTGCGAACTGCCCTACCGCATCGACTTTTTCGGCGACGAAATCGACTCCATCCGCACGTTTGAAGTGCAAGACCAACTCTCGAAAGAACGCTGCGAAACCGCCGAAATCGCCCCGGAACTCTCGAAAATGCAGAGTGCGAAAGTGCCATTTTTCGACTTCCTGCCTGCGGAAACCATCCTTGTCGGACACGACTTCGACTATGTGCGCGAAACCGTCGGCCGAATCTACGACGAGGGTTTCTCCACGCAGGCCATGACCGACCGGCTGGAAGGGCTGAACGAAGTGGAGCGCAAGGAAGTCATGCGCGAGATGCAACGCGAAATGCAGTTGCTGACGGCCTCGCAATTCGAGCAGTCGGTGGCGCAGTTCCGCCACGTCGTCCTTCTGGCGGCTTCAAAGACAGCGGAATCGGGCTCCACCATCCATTTCAACACCTCGCAGCAACCGCTTTTCCACAAAAATATCGACCTGCTCAAGACCTCGCTCGCCGACTTTCAGTTGCAGGGCTATCGGCTTTACATCCTCGCCGACAGCCAGAAGCAGCACCAGCGACTTCGCGAACTTCTCGACACGGAATTCATTTCCGTCAACAAAACGCTCCACGAGGGCTTCATCGACCACGATTTGAAAGCCTGTTTCTTCACCGACCACCAGATTTTCGACCGATTCCACAAGTTCACCCTCAAGAGCGAGAATGCCCGACAGGGAAAAATGGCGCTGACCATGAAGGAACTGCAGGAAATGGAAATCGGCGACTATCTCGTGCATGTCGATTACGGAATCGGGCAGTTCGGAGGCCTCATGCGCATCGACAAGCAGGAAGTTATCCGCATGATTTTCCTGCACAACGACAAGGTTGACGTCTCCATTCACTCGCTCTATAAAATCAGCAAATATCGCCGCAGCGACACGGGCGAGCCGCCACGGCTCAGCCTGCTGGGTTCGGGCGCATGGGAACGGCTCAAGGAGCGCACCAAGAAGCGCATCAAGGACATTGCCCGCGACCTCATCAAACTCTACGCCCGACGGCAGAAGGAAAAAGGCTTTGCCTATTCGCCCGACTCCTATTTGCAGCATGAACTCGAGGCGTCGTTCCTCTACGAGGACACGCCCGACCAACTGCGCGCCACGCAGGAAGTGAAGGCCGACATGGAAGCCGCGAAACCCATGGACCGGCTCATTTGCGGCGACGTGGGCTTCGGAAAGACGGAAGTGGCCATCCGCGCCGCGTTCAAGGCCGCGTCGGACTCGAAACAAGTGGCCGTGCTCGTGCCGACCACCGTGCTCTCCTTCCAGCATTTCCAGACCTTCCGCGACCGCCTGAAAGACCTGCCCGTGCGCGTGGAATACCTCTCGCGAGCCCGCTCCACCAAGCAGACAAACGAGATTCTCGCTGACCTGAAAGAAGGAAAAATCGACATTCTGATTGGAACCCACAAACTCATCGGCAAGCAAGTCGTGTGGAAAGACCTCGGCCTGCTCATCATCGACGAAGAACAGAAATTCGGCGTTTCGGTGAAAGAAAAACTGCGCCAGATGAAAGCGTCGGTTGACACGCTCACCATGTCGGCCACGCCCATCCCGCGCACGCTCCAGTTCTCGCTGATGGGTGCCCGCGACATGAGCATCATCCGCACGCCGCCGCCCAATCGCTACCCGATTTACACCGAGCTGGGCAGTTACAAGGGCGAGTACATCGCCGAGGCCATCCGCTTCGAAATGTCGCGCAACGGACAGGTGTTTTTCGTGAACAACCGCATCTCGAAACTCGAGGAAATCCGCCGACTCATCCTCAACTACGTGCCCGACTGCCGCATCGCCATCGGCCACGGACAGATGAAGCCCGAAGAACTCGAAAAAATCATCATGGGATTCATCAACTACGACTACGACGTGCTGCTCTCGACCACCATCGTGGAAAACGGTATCGACATTCCGAATGCCAACACGATTATCATCAACGACGCCCACCATTTCGGCCTGAGCGACCTCCACCAGATGCGCGGCCGCGTGGGACGCTCGAACCGCAAGGCGTTCTGCTACCTGCTCGCGCCGCCGAAAAGCGTGCTCACGCCCGAGGCACGTCGTCGCCTGGAAGCGCTCGAAACTTTCTCGGAACTGGGCAGCGGCTTCAACCTCGCCATGCAAGACCTCGACATTCGTGGCGCAGGCAACCTGCTCGGAGCCGAACAGAGCGGATTCTTGGAAGACCTCGGCTACGAAACCTACCTGAAAATCATCCGTCAGGCCATGGCGGAACTGCGAAACGAGGCTCCTGCCGATGAAAAATCAGAGGTGAAAGATGAAGGCAATTCTTCCTTCATGCCTCATCCCTCATCTGCCTACGTCGCCGACTGCACCTTCGAGAGCGACCTCGAAATGTATTTCCCCGAAACCTACGTGCCGGGCTCGCAGGAGCGCATGATTCTCTACCGCGAACTCGACTCCATCGAAAACGACCAGTTGCTCGACGCTTATCGGCAGCGGCTCGTGGACCGATTCGGCCCGATTCCCCACGAGGGCGAGGAATTGCTCCACGTCGTGGCCATCCGGCGCATCGGAAAGCGGCTCGGATGCGAGAAAATCACCCTCCGACAGGGCAAAATGGTGTTCCATTTCGTCAGCAATGCCGAAAGTCCGTACTACCAAAGCGAAATTTTCGGGAAAATCCTCAATTACGTCAGTTTTCACCCACAGCGTTGCCTGATAAAAGAGGTGAACAACCGCCGACTGATGCACATCAGCGACGTTCCGACAACGGAAAATGCTGTTCGCATTCTCCGCGAAATTGAAAATTAGGATTACTGGTCGGGATTCTCCACAAATCCCTGATATTCAGGCACAAGTCCCTGCATAATGACATCGTAGCTCTGCTTTTCGGCATGGCTGATGTTTTCCGCGCCCTGCCCGATGGGCAGAATCGGCTCGTGGATGGTCAGGCGGAGCGGATGCCAGAAAACCCAGTAAATATCGCGCATTCGGGGCTTTACGTTGAACGAGCCGTTGATGGTGAGCGGCACGACGGGCAGTTGCAACTCGTCGGCCAGCATGAACGCGCCGCGACGGAATTTCCCCATGTGGCCCGTGAACGACCGCGACCCTTCGGGGAAAACCACGAGCGACATGCCCTCGCGCAGCGTCTGGCGAGCCTGTTCGTAACTCTCGCGGATGCGACTCGGCCCGCGCTTATCGACGAAAATATGGTGAGCAGCGGCGCAAGCCCGTCCCACGAAGGGAATTTTGCGGAGTTGGTGCTTCATCATCCACTTGAAATTGCGCCCCAGATAGCCGTAAATCAGGAAAATGTCGAACGCGCCCTGGTGGTTGCTCACGAAAACGTAGGACTGGCCTTTTTTCAGGTGCTCGTGGCCCTCGACCTTGACGGGCAGCAGCAACACGCGGATAATCACCCTGCCCCACCACCGACCCGGGTAATAGCCCCAGAAATGGCCGTCTCCGAGGGTGCAGCCGATGGTGACCGTGACGGCCGTGAGCAGTGTGGCAATCAGGCAGATGGGAGCCGCTATCAGTAATTGGTAAATTCGGTAGAGTATCGTCATTTTAGTGAATAGTGAATAGTGTAAAGTGTAAAGTGTAAAGTGAAAATTGTTAATTTTTAATTATTAATTTTTAATTGGCCTAAGCGTGATGACTGCGATTTCGGGCGACATGCCGAAGCGGAAGGGAAGCAGTCCGCCGATGCCGCAGGTGACGTAGAGTTGCCGGTCGTCCTCGCGATAGAGGCCGTAGTCCGTTTGATTCGTAAGTTGCGTGGGGCGAAGTCCGAAGAGCGACACCTGACCGCCGTGCGTGTGGCCGCTCAGCGTCAGCGCAATGCGCGTGTCGGGTGCAATTTCCGTTCGCCAGACGTAGGGGTCGTGCTGCAAGAGAATCACGCAGTCGCCCTCGCGGATGCCCTCCATGGCCTTGGCGAGGTTCCGGCGCGGCTTCATTGAGCCTCTCGTGGCATCGTTTTCCACGCCTGCGATGACGAGTTTCGCGCCTTGTCTTCTCACAACGGAATGCTCGTTGAGCAGGGGCTTCCAGCCGAATTGTCGCTGCCGGCTGACCATTTCGCGGTCGTTGGCGGCCTTGATGGCCGGGTCGTCGATATAATCGCTGTAATCGTGGTTGCCGAGCACGGAAAAAACGCCGTCGCGGGCTTTCAGCGACGACAGGATGTCCTGCACGGGATAGAGTTCCGACGGACGCTGGTTTTGCAGGTCGCCGAGGAAGAAAATGGCGTCGGCCTGCTGCGCGTTGATGCTGTCGATGTCGCGCTGCAAGAGCGATTTCCGCCATCCGTCGAACGAGCCCACATGGGCATCGGAGAAGGCCACGATTCGATAGCCGTCGAACTCTCGCGGCAGGTTCGGAATGCTGATTTCCAAGCGTTTCACGTTCAAACGGCGCACGCCGACGAAACTGCCGTAAACGACGACGTAGGCCGACAAAATCGCCAGCACGATGCCCACCAAATTGCCCCAGTTGTAGCGCACGCGGAAGAGTTTCCTGACGAGCCGCCCCACCGCCGAGCAGAGCACGTAGATGGCCTTCGGCACGAAATAAACGCCCAGAACCACCAGATAGACGTTGAGCATGGTGAGGTCGCGGGGCACGAAGTCGCGCTTCAGGGCGAGAACCACCGTCCACACGCCCATGAGCAGTGCCGGAAGCCACCGCAGTGCGCGCTGCCACGCCTTTTTCGAGCGCTGCGACTTGCGCCGGCTCAGGTAGAACTGCGGCAGAAACAGCACAATCAGGAGTATGAAAATGATTCTTGCTATCATGGATGTTGAGTTTTTGATGAGGTGAAAACCAGGGCTTCGCCCTTGGATGTTGGGTCGAATTCTCCGCTGTCGAGGATGATTCGGCCGTTGCAAATCGTCGTTTCCACGCGCCAACGGAGCATGTCGCCCTCGAGCGGACTCCAGCCGCACTTGCTCTGGACGATGTCGCGCGTCACCGCATACGGCTCCACGCGGCGCACAATGGCGATGTCGGCCTTGAAGCCGCGCTCGAGGAAGCCGCGCTCGCCGATGCCGAACAGACGGGCCGGATTGTGGCACATCAGTTCCACGACGCGCTCCACGGAGAGCACGCCTTCGTCGGCCAGACCCAGCATTGCAGGCAGCGAGAACTGCACCATCGGCATTCCCGACGCGGCGCGCGCGCAACCGCCCTCTTTTTGCGACAGCAGATGCGGCGCGTGGTCGGTGGCGACGGTTGAAATCCGCCCGTCAACGAGCGCACGGCGCAGTGCGGCGCGGTCGTCGGCAGTCTTGATGGCCGGATTGCACTTGATTCGCGTGCCTTTCGACGAGAAATCGTCTTGCGTGAACAGCAGGTGCGCCACACAGGCCTCGCCCGTAACGCCATCGCCCAAGAGGTCGAGTTCGCGGGCGGTGGAGAGGTGGGCGATGTGGAGGCGTGCGCCCGATTTGCGGGCCAGCGCAACCGCCAACGACGACGATTTCAGGCAGGCTTCCTCGCTGCGAATCAGCGGATGGAAGCGCACGTCGGGGTCGTCGCCGTAAATCGACTTGAAAACCGCCATGTTGCGCTCTATCAAAGTCGAGTCTTCGCAATGCGCCACGACGGGAAAGCCGAGTCCGGCGGCCGTTTCAAAAACTTTTTCAAGCGATTTCTCGCCATCGACGAGCATATTTCCCGTCGAGGAACCCATAAACAACTTGATTCCGGGAACGCGACGGCGGTCGAGCCGTCGGAATTCGCCGGAATTATCGTTCGTGGCCCCGAAAAAGAAGGCATAATTCACATGGCTTTTCTCTTTCGCGAGGCGCAATTTCCCGTCCAGTGCCTCCAGCGTGGTGGTCTGCGGAAGGGTGTTGGGCATCTCGAAATACGATGTCACGCCGCCGTAGGCCGCTGCACGGCTCTCGCTTTCGATGTCGGCCTTCTCGGTCAGTCCGGGCTCGCGGAAATGCACGTGCGTGTCGATGACGCCGGGCAGTACGAAAGCCCCCGTGGCATCGACAATCCGGTCGAAATGGCCACGGGGCTGCGTTGTATGCTCGAAAATTTCAGAAATGCGGTCGTTTTCAACTACGACAGAGCCTTCAAATGTTCTGCCAGCGTTTACGATTCGGCCGTTTTCAATCAGAATCCTCACGATTTCATTCTTTATTTTGCTGCGGCATTTCGCGCATTCCGTTCATGATTTCCTCTATTTCGCGCGCCTTTTCGTAGTATTCGCGAACGTAGGCGTCGTTTTTGAACTTCATCGTGGCCTTGCTCATGATGTCTTCAATCCACGGCGTGAGTTGCGGATAGGGGTTGCCCTGCGTCACCATCATGAACACGCCCGGCCCGAGCACGTTGTCGAAATTCTGGGTGACAAACGTGGTGACGAGGCTGTCTTCCACGGCCGAGAGTCGCGTGGCCTCGGCGTTGAGTTCCCTCACCACGAGGTTCATGTCGCTGCCGTCCATGATGGCGCGGTCGTGCTGGTGAATGAGTTCGGCCTGCTGGTTGCGCAGTTGGTTCCATCGGTTGAAAAATCGGAAAAGCTCGTCGTTGAGGGGCGTTCCGCTGACGGTCATCTGCGTGTTGTTGATCATGATGCTGATGTCGCCGCTCTCCAAGACCAGCGGCAGCACGCTTTCCTCGTCCATGAAGATGCTGGCGATGCGCACCGAGTCGAACTGGCCCGTGAAGTGGAACTGGCCGTGAATGACGTCGCACGAGTCCAGGTTCCGGAAATCGTTGTCGGACAAGACCTTCAGATAGAGCATTCGCCCATCGAGCATGGAGACGTTCGACGACCCCTGTATATTGTATGTGCTGCCACAGGAGACGAGCGAAATCGCAAAAAGTAATGAATAAAACAGTTGCTTCATAAACCTTTCTTCAAATCCAAAGGCCAAAGATAATATGTAATCTTGAAGTGAGAAAATATTTTTATTCAATTTAATTGATTGGGGCCTTGTTTTAATTTTTTTTTGATTTTCAAGCCCCGTTCTCGCCGTTTTCGCGCTTCATTTCGCTGCTGATGCGATGCGTGGTGTAAACTTCCAGAATGGCAGCCACGAGCAACAAGACAACCCACTT
>JAFUVC010000125.1 GCA_017483785.1 Prevotella sp. | reverse complement strand
GCGACACCGGCCTGACGGGCCGCAAAATCATCGTCGATACCTACGGCGGCAAGGGAGCCCACGGCGGCGGCGCATTCTCGGGCAAAGACTCGTCGAAAGTCGATCGCTCGGCAGCCTACGCCGCGCGTTGGATTGCGAAGAACATGGTGGCAGCCGGCGTGGCCGACGAAATGCTCGTGCAGGTGAGTTACGCCATCGGCGTGGCCGAGCCCGTGAGCCTCTACGTGAACACCTACGGACGCTCGCACGTGGCAATGACCGACGGCGAAATCGCCCGGAAAATCAAGGAAATGTTCGACCTTCGCCCGAAAGCCATCGAGCGACAGTTGAAACTGCGCCAGCCGATGTATCTCGAGACAGCCGCCTACGGCCACATGGGCCGCAAGAACGAAGTCGTGCGCAAGACCTTCACCAGCCGCTATCACGAGACGCGCGAAATCGACGTGGAACTCTTCACATGGGAAAAACTCGACTGGATTCATGACATTCAGCGTGCTTTCGGACTCGCCTGAGATGCTGGTAACCGATGCGGCAGGATTCAACGATAGTAAACACGGACGTAAGCAATGGCAGCCATGCGCAGGCCGTTGTGCGCCCGTCGCATGAAATCACCCCGAAGGAAGTGCTTTCATGGCTGCCCGCCGATGCCACTCCGATGCAGCAAGACTCCGCCATCCAGCGCCATGTGAAAATCTCGGAAATCCACTGGAGCCAGCAGCCCGACACGCTCCACATGCCGGGCCATCCGAAAGGGAAGAGCATTCGCGACGTCAGCCTTCCGCAATACTATCGCGAGTCGTTTTTCTCGGAAAATCCCTATTTCCACCCCGAAATCAGCGGTGGCCGACAAGGCGTGGCCGGCGACCCCGTTCCCTACACGATTGCCGGCGACAACCTCGTGACGAGCCTGCTGCTGGGCTGTTTCGTGCTCACGGTGATTGCCGTGGCGCGCCTGAAAGACTTCATCGTGCGCCAGATGCGCAATTTCTTCCGCATTCAGTATGGTGCCGTCTCCGAAGTGACCGAAACCTCGGGCGAACTCTGGGTGCAGTTGTTTCTCGTCGTGCAGACCAGCCTGCTTTTCGCCCTGTCCTACTTCCTCTACACCGACACCGACGCCCACGAAGCGTTTCTTTTCGACCAATATCTGATTATCGGCATCTATATGGCCACGATTCTGGCCTATTTCCTCTTGAAAATGATCTTGTACGGAAGTATCGGATGGGTGTTTTTCGACAGTAAAAAAAATGAACAATGGACACAGTTTTTCCTTTTCCTCGTCTCGTTTGAAGGTCTGCTCATTTTCCCGCTCGTTTTATTGCTTTCTTACTTCGATTTATCGATGGAAAGTGCCGTAATTTATGTCATTTCGGTAGTTGTTTTGGTGAAATTTCTATCGTTTTACAGGACTTACATTATCTTTTTCAACAAGAAAGGTGCTTTTTTGGAAATTATTTTGTACCTTTGTGCGCTTGAAATCGTGCCCCTATTTGGTTTGTGGGGAGTTTTGACGCTGATAAATCAGTCTTTGAAAGTAAATTTATAGGACAAAATGATAAGAAAAATATTGGTTTCCCAACCAAAGCCTTCCAGTGAGAAGTCACCCTATTACGACATTGCGAAAGAGTCGGACGTAGAACTGGTGTTTCGCCCGTTTATCAAGGTCGAAGGCCTCACGGCCAAGGAGTTCCGCCAGCAGAAAGTCAACATTCTCGACTACACGGCGGTGGTGTTCACCTCGCGCCATGCCATCGACCATTTCTTCCGGCTTGCCAAGGAGTTGCGCGTGGCCATTCCCGAAGACATGAAGTACTTCTGCGTGACCGAAACCATTGCGCTCTACATCCAGAAATACGTGCAATACAGGAAGCGCAATGTATTTTTCGGCACGACGGGAAAAATGGTGGACCTGATTCCGACCATGGTGAAGCACAAGACCTAGCGTTAGCTAGTGCCGCTGAGCGACGTTCACAACGACGACGTGAAGAACCAACTCGACGAGAAGAAACTGCAGCATACGGAGTGCTACATGTATCGCACCGTGTCGAACGACTTCAGCGAAGACGAAGTGAAAAACTTCGACTACGACATGCTCGTCTTCTTCAGTCCGACCGGAATTGAGGCACTGACGAAAAACTTCCCGAATTTCGAGCAGGGCGACATCCATATTGCCACGTTCGGGCCGTCCACGGCCAAGGCCGTCGAGGAAAAAGGCCTGCGGCTCGACCTTCAGGCTCCGTCGGCAGAATATCCCTCGATGACCGGCGCGCTGAAAGCCTATTTGAAAGCAAAAAACAAAAAAAGTAAGAAATAATGTTCAGCAAAGAGGAGCGTCTCTGCAGCCGGTCGCTGATTGAGAAACTCTTCAACGGCGACAGTGCCAAATCGGTGATGTCATTTCCGCTCAGAGTGGTTTACATGACCGAAAACCGAGCCTGCGACGGTGCGCGAGTCAAGATTCTGGTCAGCGTCCCGAAGCGCTATTTCAAACACGCCGTAGATCGCAACCGCATCAAAAGGCAGTTGCGCGAGGCCTATCGCAAGCACAAGACGATATTGAGCGACACGCTCGCCGCCCAAGACGACGGGAAAACGATGGCCATCGCCTTCGTCTGGACGGATGGGAGCCATCGGAAAAGCGCAGAGATAGAGCATCGGGTGAAGAATCTGCTGCTGCGCATCGCAGAAAAATTGCAAAGCGTATGAAAAAGGCCGTTCAATTCCTGTCGCGAGCCGTTGTCTGGGTGTTGTTGCTGCCCATCCGGTTCTACCAGACGGCCATTTCGCCCTACACGCCGCCCTCGTGTCGCTTTACGCCAACTTGCTCGGAATACGCCCGTCAGGCTCTCGTCAAACACGGCCCAATCAAGGGGCTCTGGCTGGCCGTCTGGCGAATTTTGAGGTGCAATCCGTGGGGCGGAAGCGGATACGACCCGGTGCCGTAAAAATTGAAAAGTTGAAAGATTGAAAAATAGAACAATATGAGAAAAAACTTTGTAGAAGAACTGAAATGGCGTGGAATGCTGGCGCAAATCATGCCAGGAACCGAAGAACTCCTGCAAAAGGAGATGGTGACGGCCTATTTGGGCACCGACCCGACGGCCGACTCGCTGCACATCGGCCACTTGTGCGGCATCATGATGCTGCGCCACTTGCAGCGCTGCGGACACAAGCCGATAATCCTTGTCGGCGGTGCCACGGGCATGATTGGCGACCCCAGCGGAAAGAGTCAGGAGCGAAACCTGCTCACCGACGAGACGCTGCGCCACAACCAAGAGTGCATCAAGGCGCAGGTGGCGAAGTTCCTCGACTTCAGCCCCTCCCCAGAAGGAGAGGGGAGCAACGAATCTGAAGTCTCCCCTTCGGGGGGAGGTTTGGAGGGGGCTTCAAACGCCGCCGAAATGGTCAACAACTACGACTGGATGAAGGATTTCACCTTCCTCGACTTCGCCCGCGAGGTGGGCAAGCACATCACCGTGAACTACATGATGGCGAAGGACTCGGTGCAGCAGCGCCTGAACGGCACGGCCCGCGACGGCCTTTCGTTCACCGAGTTCACCTATCAGCTCCTGCAGGGCTACGATTTCCTGTATCTCTACCAGCACAAGGGCGTGAAACTGCAACT
>JAFUVC010000124.1 GCA_017483785.1 Prevotella sp. | reverse complement strand
ATAGGTGCAAAGATACTGCAAAATGGGCAAAAAACCAAATGAAAACCGCTGTTTTTTGCAACTTTGCGACAATAAAAGGCAGCACAGGTATTTCTTTACCCATGCTGCCTTTGTCAATTTCATGGCCTGCCGCGGATTATTTTCCGTGGTGCTCGTCAGACACAGTCAGTTTCTTGCGACCTTTGGCGCGGCGTGAAGCCAGCACGCGACGGCCATTCTTCGTTGCCATGCGCTCGCGGAAACCATGCTTGTTCACGCGGCGGCGATTGTGGGGCTGAAATGTTCTTTTCATCGTTCTATTGTTGTTTTATTTTGTTGTTTATTCTCACTTTGGGGTGCAAAAGTACACATAATTTTCCAAATAACAAAGAATTCTGAGAAATTTAAATGAAAAAACAGCGTTTTTTTATATTTTATTTGTAACTTTGCACCACATTTCGCGTGTTGAAACTCAATTTTTAAATCAATTCGATAAAAAAATGATTAAATCACAAGACATCAAAAAGGGAACTTGCATCCGCATGGACGGCAAGTTGTATTTCTGCATCGACTTCCTGCATGTGAAGCCGGGCAAGGGTAACACCATCATGCGCACCACGCTGAAAGACGTGGTCAGCGGACGTGTGCTGGAAAAGCGCTTCAACATTGGCGAGTCGCTCGAAGACGTGCGCGTGGAGCGCCGCCCCTACCAGTATCTCTACATGGAGGGAGCCGACTACATTTTCATGAACAACGAGACTTTCGACCAGATTCCCATCGCCAAAGACCTGATCACGGGCGTGGAATACATGAAGGAAGGCGACGTGGTGGAAGTGGTGAGCGACGCCGACACGAACACGATTCTCTACGCTGAAATGCCGGTGAAGACCACGCTGCGCGTGACCCACTCGGAGCCCGGAATCAAGGGCGACACGGCCACGAACACGCTGAAGCCTGCCACGCTGGAGACAGGCGTGGAAATCCGCGTTCCGCTGTTCATCGACGAGGGCGAACTCGTGCTCGTTGACACGCGCGACGGCTCTTACCTGCAGCGCGTGAAGGAGTAATGTCCCCTCCCAGCCTCCCCCGAAAAGGGGGAGGAGCAATTATGACTAAATATTCAATTGTCGTCCCTGTTTACAACCGTCCCGACGAGGTGGACGAGTTGTTGCAGAGCCTTTGCGAGCAAGATTCCGCGGATTTTGAAGTCATCATCGTGGAAGACGGCTCGCAAATGCCCTGTGAGGACGTGTGCCGCCGCTATGCAGACCGGCTCGACCTGAAATATTTCATGAAGCCGAACAGCGGCCCGGGCCAGAGCCGCAACTACGGTGCTGAGCGGGCGCAAGGCGAATGGATTATCGTGCTCGACTCAGACGTGGTGCTGCCGAAGGGGTATCTGGCGGCGGTGGAAAAGAGCCTCAATCGGGGAGGGGCTTCTGCCTGGGGCGGTCCCGACGCTGCCCACGACTCGTTTACGCCCGTGCAAAAGGCTATCAGTTACTCGATGACCTCGTTTTTCACCACGGGCGGCATCCGTGGCGGTTCTTCCCCCCTTCGGGGGAGACAGAGGGGGGCTCTCGACAAATTCTATCCCCGCTCGTTCAACATGGGCATCCGTCGCGACGTTTATCAGCAACTCGGAGGATTTTCCAAGATGCGCTTCGGCGAGGACATCGATTTCTCGTATCGCATCGTCGAGGCAGGCTATCAGCCGCGACTGCTGCCCTCGGCGTGGGTGTGGCACAAGCGTCGCACCGACTTCCGCAAGTTTTTCCGACAGGTTTTTAATTCCGGCATCGCCCGTATCAACCTCACGAAGCGGCATCCCGGCACGATAAAACTCGTTCATTTGCTGCCGATGATTTTCACCATTGGCGTCATCTGCCTGTTGTTGCTTTTCCTGTTTGGTGTCGGACTATATTGTGAAGGTGAATGGCTCGATGCACATGGTCTCCGTCCTACCGACAACATGCATCAAGGCATAGGCTTTGTGCTTTGCATACTCGCCCTGCTACCCCTGTTGCTCTATTCATTGGTCATTTTCGTTGATTCGTCGGTGAGAAACCGCAGTCTGTGGGTCGGTTTGCTTTCCGTTCCTGCCGCTTTCGTGCAGTTGATGGGCTACGGACTCGGCTTTTTGAAAGCGTGGTGGAAGCGAATGGTCTTAAAACAAGATGAGTTTACGGCGTTTGAAAAGAACTTTTATAAATAGAAACAATTATGGCAGACAACATCATTAAATCGAGCGATTTCACCCGATTTCGAAAGATTGACGCCCACACGCACATCGGAGCCTTTGGCAGTCCCTTCAACATCGACTTCAACACCGACCGTCTGTTGGAACAGATGGAAGCCTATCAAATAGAGAAGACCATACTCTGCTCGTCGAGTGCCTATTCCAACGACGATACGTTGGCCGCTTTCAGACAGCACCCCGACAAGATTGTCCCGTTGATGTGGATAAACTGCGCACAGGGACAACCTGCCTATGACCTGTTGGAACATTACCTGCGCGACGAACACTTCTACGGAGCCAAGTTGCAGTCACTTTTCGACGGCTACACAGCCGATGATCCGTGTGTGGATCCTGTAGCAGAATTGTGCGAGAAATACGGAAAGCCCCTGTTTGTTCATTCCGGTCATCCGCCTTTCTCGCTGCCTTGGCAGATAGGTCTGTTGGCCGAGCGCCATCCCCACCTGCCCGTCGTGATGATACACATGGGTCACGCCCACGGAGTCTATGTTGATGCGGCTATCACAATGGCCCGTCGCTATGACAATATCTGGCTGGAAACGTCGGGCACATCCATGAGTTGTCAGATTAAGAATGCCTATGACAATGTCGGTCACGAGAGGGTGATGTTCGGCATCGACTCGCCTTTCCATCATCCGACCGTCGAAATTCAAAAGGTCATGGCTTGCGGCGTAGGCGATGAAGGCTTGGAAAATATCTTCTACAATAATGCCGCAAAATTATTAATGTAGCGTTGAGCATTATGGAAACAATAATTAGGAATCGATGACAAAACAAGATAAAAAGGGGAATCAAAACTCTACACTTTCCACTCTACACTCTAAACTAAACATAACCCAGTGGGCCGAGGCAGACCGCCCCCGCGAGAAACTGCGCGACTTGGGCCCTGAAGCCCTCAGCGACGCCGAACTGCTGGCCATTCTGATTGGCTCGGGCTCGACGAAGGAAACCGCCGTGGAACTGATGAAGCGCGTGCTCAACGGCTGCCAGAACAACCTCAACACGCTCGGAAAGAAGACCATTCGCGAACTCTGCGAATACAACGGCATCGGCGAGGCGAAGGCCATCACCATTCTCGCCGCCTGCGAACTGGGCAAGCGCCGCCAACTCGAAAAGGCCGAGGAACGCAAGGACATGGGCTCGCCGACGGCCATCTACCAACTCATGCACCCCTTGATGCAAGACCTCGACGTGGAGGAGTTCTGGGCATTGTACACGAACCAGCACCATCGGCTCATCAAGAAAGTGCGCATTTCGCACGGCGGAATCACCGAGACGGCCGTTGATATCCGCATCATCATGCGCGAGGCCGTGCTGGCCAACTGCACGGTGCTGGCCGTCTGCCACAACCATCCGTCGGGCAACCTCACCCCGAGCAAGGCCGACACCGAACTCACGCGCAACCTGCGCCGCGCCTGCGAGGTGATGCGCATCCATTTCCTCGACCACGTCATCGTCACCGACGGCCATTATTTCTCCTATCACGAGCGGGGAATGCTGTAAAAAATTGCATTACATCGGTCGTAATTCAATTTTTTTCCGTAACTTTGTGGCCGAATATGGATCAGACTGAGAGAATTTGGATTGAAGAGCGGATTGTGGACGTGCTGAAGACCGTCTATGACCCCGAAATTCCCGTTGACATCTACGAACTGGGGCTCATCTACCGCATTGAGGTGAAAGACGACCGCGAAGTGGAAATCGACATGACTTTCACGGCACCGTCGTGTCCGGCCGCCGATTTCATTCTGGAAGACGTGCGCCAGAAAGTCGATGCGCTCGAGGGCGTGAAAGGCTGCACTGTGAACCTTGTTTTTGAACCGGCCTGGGACCAGTCGATGATGTCGGAAGAAGCAAGGGTAGAATTAGGATTCGATTGACGATGAAGAATGTTTATTTCCTTTCCGATGCCCATCTGGGGTCGCTCGCCATCGACCACCAGCGTACGCAGGAGCGACGGCTCGTGCGCTTTCTCGACAGCATCAAGACGAAGGCTGCCGCCGTCTATCTGATGGGCGACATCTTCGACTTCTGGAACGAATACCGCTTTGTGGTGCCGAAGGGCTACACACGCTTTCTGGGCAAACTCTCGGAACTGACCGACATGGGCGTGGAAGTCCATTTCTTCACGGGCAACCACGACATCTGGACCTATGGCTATCTGGAACAGGAATGCGGCCTGATTGTGCATCGCCAGCCGCTCACCACCGACATCTACGGCCGCCTGTTCTATCTGGCGCATGGCGACGGACTGGGCGACCCGAGCCGACGGTTCAAGTTCCTGAAATGGCTGTTCCACAACCGCACCTGCCAGCGGCTGCTCAACTTCATGCATCCGTGGTGGGGAATGCAACTCGGGCTGGGCTGGGCCGGCAACAGCTATCGCCAGCACAAGGCGTCGGGCGGCGTCTGTCCCTACAGGGGCGAAGACCGCGAATATCTGGCCATCTACACGAAAGAATACCAGAAAAAAAACCCCGAAATCGACTTTTTCGTCTATGGCCATCGCCACATCGAACTCGATTTGAAGGTTGGCCGGGCGCGAATGCTGATTCTGGGCGACTGGATACAGCAGTTCACCTATGCCGTTTTCGACGGCGAGCACATGTTCCTCGAGGAATACGTTGAGGGCGAAAGTCAGCCGTGAGGCCCCACTTCTCGCAAAATAAAAAACTCGAATGAAAATTTTTAATCAAAGGATAACAAAATTTACTGACATGATGATGAAATACACTCTTAAAAGCCTGTTTTTGGCATTTTTCGCCGTGGTTTCGCTGAACGTTTCGGCACAGGATCTCACGGAGTGGGACAAGGTAAGGATTTCGAGCATAAACCGCGAAGAGGCCCACATGCTGGTGATGACCGACGAGCAGATGAGCCTGAACGGAACGTGGAAATTCAACTGGGTGCCCGACCCGTCAAAATGTCCGGCGGATTTTTTTGAGACGACATTCGAAGATGGCGGTTGGGAAGACATCGACGTGCCCTCGGCCTGGCAGGTCTATGGCGTGCGCCACGGCAAGTCCTGGGACAAGCCGCTCTACGTCAACGAGCGCTATCCGTTTACCTACGACGCCAGTTACAGCGTGATGGCCAACCGTCCCGACAACTGGACGTACAACAACTCGATGAAAAATCCCGTGGGCTCTTATCGCCGCCATTTCACCGTGCCCGCCAACTGGGCTGGAAAAGACGTGCTGGTGCGCTTCAACGGTGCCGGACACGGCTATTACGTCTGGGTGAACGGCCAGTTTGTGGGCTATGCAGAAGATTCATACCTGCCGTCGGAATTCAACATCACGGATTACATGAACGTCGGCGGCGACAACGTGATTGCCGTGCAGGTCTATCGCTTCACGAGCGGTTCGTTTCTCGAGTGTCAGGACTATTGGCGCATGACGGGCATCACGCGCGACGTCATCCTCTGGGCCGCGCCGCAAAGCCGCATCAACGACTATTTCTTCCGCACATTGTCCTTCAGAGAAGGAAATACTGCTGCGCGGGCGCAGTTGGACGTGACGCTCGAAGGGCCTACGGTGACGGGAGGCACGGTCTGGGCTCGCCTACTCGACGGAACCACGGTGCTTGACGAGCAGTCGCGCGACGTGAAAAACCTGCGAACAATGACGTTCAACGTGTCGAATATCGAGCCGTGGAGCGCAGAGCATCCGCGATTGTACGACCTCGTCGTAGAATTGAGGCAAGGCGACCAAGTCATCGACGTGCGCAGGCAGAAAGTGGGTTTCCGCACCATCGTGGTGCGCGGAAACGGCGCGCTGATGATTAACGGCAACATTACGCTGATTCGCGGCGTGAACCGCCACGATTTCAGTGAAATCGGCGGAAGGTCGGTGACGCGCGAGGAAACCGAGGCCGACATCAAACTGATGAAACAGATGAACATCAATGCCGTGCGCACGGCCCACTATCCGAACAATCCGTTTTTCTACGAACTTTGCGATAAATACGGCCTTTACGTGCTGTCGGAAGCCGACGTGGAGTGTCATGGCGACCGAGGCCTCTCATCGACGGGAACGTTCCTCCGCCCGATGGTGGAGCGCAACCAGCGCATGGTGAAATTCCTGCGCAACCACACGTCCATCATCATCTGGTCGGCGGGCAACGAAAGCGGCTCCGGCAACAATTTCAGGTCGGTGATGGAGGCCATCAAGAACCTCGACAACACCCGACTGACCCACTACGAGGGCAACAGCCAGTGGAGCGACATGACGAGCACGATGTATGGCACTTACGACGTGATTAGGAACATCGGCGAGGAGCGGCTCAGCGAATATCGCAGCGGCAGGAAGCCCCGTCCGCACTTGCAGTGCGAAAACACCCACGCCATGGGCAATTCGATGGGTAGCCAGCGCGAAATGTTCGACCTCTACGAGCAATATCCCGCGCTCATCGGCGAATTTATCTGGGACTGGAAAGACCAAGGGCTGAAAATGCCCGTTCCGGGCTCTTCGACGAAGACCTACTGGGCCTATGGCGGCGACTTCGGCGACACGCCCAACGACGGCAATTTCTGCTGCAACGGCATGGTTTTCCCCGACTTGACGTTCTCCGCGAAGGCCATGAACGTGAAAAAAATCTTCCAACCCATCGATTTCCACGAGAAATCGGGCCAGCCCGGCCATTTCGTGCTGGTGAGCAAACTGGCGCATCACGCCACCGACAACCATTACCTGAAATGGGAGATTCTGGGCGACGGCGTCGTTGAGGCGTCGGGCGTTTTCGGCGACGTGAACATTGCGCCCGGCGACAGCATGGAAATCGACCTCACGGAAGCCATCGACGCCGTTTCGGGCCGTTTCGCCGAAGAAAAAATGGAGGGATTCATCCGCTTCACGGTCTGCCTGAAAAATGCCACGCTGTGGGCCGAGGCCAACGCAGAAGTGGCCTCCGAGCAAATCAGTTTCCTCGCTCCGGGCAAGCGAAATCCGTATGTCGCGGCGACGGCGACCGAAGAGTTGACCGTCATGAGTTCAGGCAGTTACGTTAGCGTGAGCAATAGCCGATTCCAGGCCAAATTCGAGCATGGAACGCTCATGCAATACGATCGCGACGGCAAGACTTTAATAGAACACCCCCTGAAACTCGACGTGTTCCGCCTGCCCATCGACAACGACCGTCCGCACATGGGCACTTGGGACAACTTAGGCTTGATTTCGCTGTCGATGTCGTCGGAAGACTTCATCGTGACGGAAAGCGACGACAAAAAGTCGGTGACCATCGATGCCACCAACACATATAAGACGTCGGCCAACGTCACGTTTACGACGCAGGTGCGCTTCTTCGTGATGGCAGACGGTGCCATCGCCGTGAATTCAACCATCATTCCGGCGCAGGAAAATATGATTCTGCCGCGCATGGGCTATCGCTTGGAAATGCCTCAAGAATACGAACAGATGGCGTGGTTCGGCCGTGGCCCGTGGGACAGTTATGCCGACCGCAAGGAGAGTGCTTTCGAAGGTGTCTGGCGCAGCACCGTCACCGACCAGATGGACAAATTCGTGTTGCCGCAGGAGATGGGCAACAAAGAGAACGTGCGCTGGATGGCGCTGATGAACAACGAGCAGAAAGGCCTGCTCTTCGTGGCCTCCGACCAGATGGCGGCCTCGGCCTCGCACTGGCGCCCCGAAAATAACTACAAGAACTATAACAACCGCACGAAACATCCCTATGAAATGGTGATGAGCGAGACGACGGTGGTTCATCTCGACGCGGCCATGCGCGGACTGGGCAACGCCAGTTGCGGTCAGGATGTGATGGAAAAATACGAACTGCGAGCCAAGAAAACGGTCTTCGACTTCATGATTCTTCCCCTTGAGAAGGCCGCAACCGACAAGAAACTCAGTGAGATGGGGCGCGTGGCGAACACCATCTGCCAGCCCGTAGAAATTTCGCGCGACTCCGACGGAAAAGTGTCGCTTTCGACCGTCACCGAGGGTGCCACCATCTATTATTCGATTGACGGCGGCAGCATTCAGGTCTATACCGGCCCGATTGACCTGCCGAAGGGCGGACTCTTGCGTACTTATTGCGAAAAATCGGGCATGGCGAGGAGTAGGATAGTCGAAAAACAGATTTCGTACAATGTCAATAAATCGGCGTGGAAAGTGGTGAGTTTCGACAGCGAGCAGGGCGGCAGCGAACAGGCTGACTATGCCATCGACGGCAATCCCGAGACCATCTGGCACACGGAATATTCGCCCAGCAAGCCCGCGTGCCCGCATGAAATCGTCATCGACATGGGGCAGACTTTCCTCGTTTCGGCGTTTGTCTATCAGGGCCGCAGCGACGTCCAGAACGGTCGCGTGCTCGACTACGAGGTGACGTTCAGCAACAGTCCGACGGTTTTCGGTGCGCCCGATGCCAAGGGCACGCTCCAGAACTCGTCCGAGGCTCAGACCGTCGAGTTGGCGTCGCCGGTGGGTGCGCGCTACATGAAATTCGTGGCCTATCGCGTGGTCGATGGCAAGGAATACGCCTCCGTGGCCGAGTTGGACGTCGTGGCGACGGATATTCTGGAGCCCATCGAGGGAATGCCCGATGAAATCGTCGCCGAGCGGATTTATCGCCTGAAAGAGCAGGAAACGGGCCTTTTCTTGCGTCAGAAACCCGACAACAGCAGCGTTCATCAGGGCGATTTCTGCTTAGACAACCCTGGATCGGAAGACGATGCGTCTTATTTCTTCCGTTTCGCCCGAATCGACGGGTTCACCTCGTTCTATCGGGTCGATGTGGAAGACGGCATCATGGGTCGGGGCAGTGGCGACTGGCGCGTGGCGACGGTCAATTCCGACAGCGACAAATACGGTTGGGTCACTCTTGAGCCGCAGGGCTCGGGGGCGTTTAAACTGCGTGCGCCGTGGCAGACGTTCTGCTACATGAATTTCGACAGTCGCACGGAAGGCTCCTACATCTACGCCGACAAGGCCGAGGGCGCCGTCTTCCTGTTGGAGGAATCGACCGTCGGCATTGATCTTATTGACAATGGCGCATCGAAAAACGACAATTCGCCAGTCTATAACCTGCAAGGTCAGCGCGTGAAGGCTCCGCGAAAGGGAATCTATATTCAGAACGGAAAGAAAATTACAGTCAAATAAAAAAAGTAATAGGTAATAGGTCTGATCAGTTTTGGTCGCCTATTACCTATTACCTTTAACTTATTACCTATTACTTCACGAGTTCCATCGTGTCGCGTGCGATGACGATTTCCTCGTCGGTGGGAACGACCCAGACCTGCACTTTCGAGTCGGGTGCGGAGATGAGTTTCTCCACGCCACGGCAGTTGTTGGCCTCGGCGTCCATTTTCACGCCGATGAACTCCAGTCCGGAGCAGGCTTCGAGGCGCGTGCCAATCTGGTTTTCGCCGACGCCGGCCGTCCAGACGATGACGTCAACGCCACCCATCGCAGCAGCATAGGCTCCGATGTACTTCTTGATGCGGTAGTTGTACATGTCGAGGGCCAGTCGGGCGCGCTCGTTGCCTTCCTCGGCGGCCTTCTCGATGTCGCGCATGTCGCTGGAAATGCCCGTGATGCCGAGCACGCCCGACTTCTTGTTGAGGAAATCGGCGGTTTCCTGCGGCTGCATCTTCAGTTTGTCCATGATGTAGGTCACGGCCGAGGGGTCGATGTCGCCCGAGCGCGAGCCCATCATCACTCCGGCCAGCGGCGTGAGTCCCATCGATGTGTCGATGACTTTTCCGTCTTTGATGGCGGCCACGGAGGCTCCGTTTCCGATGTGGCAGGTGATGATTTTCAGGTCTTTGATGTCTTTGCCCATCAACTCGGCCACGCGATGCGACACATAGCGGTGCGAGGTGCCGTGGAAGCCGTAGCGGCGCACGTGGTACTTCTCGTAAAGTTCGTAGGGCACGGCGTAGAGATAGGCGTGGGGCGGCATGGTGGAGTGGAAGGCGTTGTCGAACACCGTCACCTGCGGCACGTTGGGCATGAGGTGGTTCACGGCTCGGATGCCTTTCAGGTGGCCGGCATTGTGCACGGGAGCAAGGTCGCAGAGGCTTTCAATGCCGGCTTCCACGCCTTCGTTCACGATGCAACTCTTCTCGAAGAGGTCGCCGCCCTGCACGATGCGGTGGCCCACGGCGTCGATTTCATCGAGGCTCTTCAGTGCGCCATATTCTTCGCTGAGCAGTTGTTGGAACACGAAATTCACGCCCTCTTTGTGGTCGGGCATGTCGTGCATCAGGATTTTCTTCTCGCCGTTGGGCAATGTCAGTTTCAGGAAGGCGTTGTCGAGGCCGATGCGCTCTACGCCGCCCTGTGCCAGCACGGATTCGTCGTCCATGTCGTAGAGTTTGTACTTGATGGACGAACTTCCGCAGTTAAGAACTAATATCTTCATAAGTCTGTATTTTGTGGGTTTATTTTTTTACATCCATAGCCTGACAGGCCGTGATGGCCACCATATAATAGATGTCATCGACCGAGCAGCCGCGCGACAGGTCGTTCACGGGGCGGGCGATGCCTTGCAGGATGGGGCCGATGGCGATGGTGTTGCCCAGACGCTGCACCAGTTTGTAGCCGATGTTGCCCACTTCGAGGTTGGGCACGACCAGCACGTTGGCGCGACCGGCAATGTGGCTGCCCGGCGCTTTCTTCTGGCCCACCGAGGGCACGAGCGCGGCGTCGGCCTGCAGTTCGCCGTCGATTTGCAGCGTGGGCTCCATTTTCCGGGCCAGACGCGTGGCCTCGACAACCTTGTCCACCACTTCGTGCTTGGCGCTGCCTTTGGTCGAGAAACTGAGCATGCCCACATAGGGCTCCTTGAAACCAGCCACCGAACGGGCGGTCTGTGCCGTGCAGACGGCAATCTCGGCCAGTTGGTTGGCATCGGGCATCGGCGTCACGGCCACGTCGCCCATGACGAGGATTCCCTCCTCGCCGTATTGCTCCTGCTTCGTGATGAGCAGCATCGCACCGCTCACGCAGGTGATTCCCGGCTGACACTTGATGATTTGCAGGGCAGGGCGCAGCGTTTCGGCCGTCGTGGATAGCGCACCCGAGATTTGTCCGTCGGCACCGCCCGTCTTGATAATCATGCAGCCCAGATAGAGCGGATTTTTCACCAGTTCACGCGTCTGTTCGATGGTCATGCCCTTGTTTTTGCGCAGTTCGCAGAGCAACTGGGCATACTCCTCGCTGCGTTCGCAGTTTTCGGGGTCGATGAGCGTGGCCTTGTCGATGTGTTTCAGGTCGAGCCGCTTGGCCAGGTCGTGAATTTTGTCGATGTTACCAATGAGGATGAGGTCGGCCACTCCGTCGGCCAACACGCGGTCAGCGGCGCAAAGAGTACGCTCTTCGGTGGCCTCTGGGAGCACGATGCGCTGCTTGTTTGCCTTCGCACGTGCCACGATTTGTTGTAATAGATTCATGTTTTCTAATTATACTTTATTTAAAACATTATAGATGATTTTGCTGCAAAGGTACGACTTCGTGAGCGAAAAACCAAATAAATCGGACTTTTTCTGAGTGAGAGCGGTAATCAGTTCCTCAAACATCCAATCGGTATCACGAAAACTCCGTCTTCACGGCGATAGGCATAATTGCCCACGCCTACTAAAACCATCATAAACGACGGCTTACTCATCCGTGTGGTGTCAATCTTTTCGGCCAACCGTTTCAGCGTTTCTGCACCCTCGTCAATTAGATTGTATCCGCCCAACTTGATTTCCACAAGCCCGTATTTTCCATTGGCGAGATGTACCACCGCGTCACATTCTAAGCCGTTTTTGTCACGGTAATGATAAACTTGCCCGTCTAACGCGTCGGTATAGACCCGTAAATCGCGGACGGCCAGAGTTTCATAAAAAAGTCCGAAAGAATTCAAGTCGTTTAGCAAATCTTGTGGGTTAATTCTCAATGCCGCAGTGGCAATGCTGGGATCGACAAAATAAAGCGTGTCTGATGTGCGTATAGCCGTCTTACTTCGCAGATTTGGATTCCAAGCGCGCATATTTTCAATGACGAAAATCCGCTTCAAGGCTTTGATGTACGACGCGATGGTGTCTTCACTCAAAGAGATGCCCTCGTTTGCCACCATATCCTTATAAATCGTTGCCACAGAAACCTGTGTACCTTGATGGCGACTCAAAACCCGCATCAGTAATTTGACGAGTTCAGGATTGCGCACCACACCATCGGAACGCGAAATGTCGGAATTGCTGCCATTAGCCTTGCCAACCACGCCATCGTAATAGATGGATGCCTGTTTTAGCGCAACTTTTCGATTGGGAGTAACCGCCGCCGTCGGCCATCCTCCTCGGCAAATTAGATAGGCCAACTCTTCGATACCGATGTTGTTTTTCGCTGTGAGTTGTCAGGCGTGTTAAACAAAGTGGCAAGGCTGACCTCCCCATTGCTGTTGCCCGATTCCCAAAGGCTCATAGGGCGCATCAGCAAAGAAGCGATGCGACCCGTGCCCGTGTGAATGATTTCATCCCGCGAAGCGGGAACAGCCGAACCCGTGAGGATGAATTGTCCCTGTTTTCGACGATGATCCACTTCAAAGCGCACAGCATCCCATAGTTTCGGGACTACTTGCCATTCGTCTATCAGACGTGGAGTTTCACCTTCCAGCAGATATTTCGGGCTCGTCCGTGCTAATTGGATGTTGCGTTCACCGTCTTCGGGGTCAGCCATATAAACGACGCTTTTGGCAGCCTGTTCGGCGGTAGTGGTTTTACCACACCACTTAGAACCTTCCACTAAAACAGATCCGCAAGCCTCTAATAAATCCACCAATAACTGGTCTGAAATTCTTGGTTTGTAGTTGTCCATACCATCACTCTATTTTTTTTACACTGCAAAAATACGATAATTATTTGATTTACAAGAGAAAATCGAATTATTTTTGAAATAAATTCGGTAATTTGGCCATGATGCGTTCGGTAATTTGGCTGTGTTTTAATCTGGAATTTGGCTGTATTTTTCAATTTGAATAAAATGAATACAAAAAAGCAGGAACTCTTTCGCTAATGAAAAGTCCCTGCTTTGCTAATACACATCAGTTATTCACTGTATAAAAGATTTTACGATACCCTTTTCCATGAAAACATAGGTAAACGTATTGTACATCAATTGTGTGGTCTCGCCAGATGTTTGCATATCAATAGGTTTGCCCAATGTCAGTAAAACTTCTTTCATTGTCATTCCTTCCTCCAATCGACGATTCTTAAAATGATCCCATCTGCGGATGTCCATTTCGGATTTTTCCACATAATCTAACATATTCTGCAATTGCACTTTATTGAGAACTTCAAACTCATCTTGCATTTGCTTTTGTTTGGGCTTTTTCTCTGGATTCATTTTGTTGAAAGACGTGGCTCCAAGCACTCCGCCTAAACCTGAAACTTGTGCTTTAATGTCACTGACAAGATAAACCAATCGTCCTTGTGTCACCTGAATGGTAAGTTGTGATGCGTAAGAAGTAGCGTTTTCCTGAATAAGATAATACTTCATCGTAAACCTCATCTTCTCGTAATCCACATCTTCAATCAACTCTTTCAGCTGCTGGCCGCGTTCAATTGCCCATAATAAGGCATTCGCAAAGATTACTTTATCTGATTTCTGAAAAAGCTGTGAACCCGTAACTATCTTTTTTTTATCAGCAGTGGTCAATTGAAAGCCAGTCTGAGCCACCAACGTTGAGGATAACAATAGTAAACAGAATAGAAGAATTGTTTTATTTCTCATATTGGAAAAAAGTGAAAAAATGGCGTCCTTTCCGAATAATTATCAAAAAGGACACCGCTGATTATTATAAAAGAGATGATTATAGCCCAATTCCGAGACGAAGGCTGATTAATCCAACATTAAATGATTTGTCTTCAGTCCTTCTTCCGTCATAGATTTCCTGAGAGAAACTATGGCTATTGTAAGCGATTCCTAATGAAACTCGTGGGGTAATATTAATTCCGGCTCCTACCTCCCACACGAATCCAAATTTATCCATATCAGTATAATAGCCTGCTCCAGCCCCAAGATTGGCGTAAAGCGATTGATTTCCGAATAGTACGGGACTAACGTAGCGAACACCTGTCTTAGCCTGAACATCAAGTATTTCTGTGAATTTGCTAGTACCCGTCTGGGCACTTGCTTTAAATATATCCCAACCAATACCACCACCGAACATTTTGGTGAAACGAATACCGAGGTCAATACCAGCCCCAGCGTCGTCTACATCGCCTGTGTACAAGCCTGGGCCAAGATCAATCCATACGGTAGATGCACTGCGCTTCACAGTTGTCATACGCGCAGTCATCAACTGGGCAAACGCCGACGAAGTAAAAACGGCCATAAAGGCAATTAAAAAAATTTTTTTCATACTTTCTAAAGTTTTAGTTTTTAATGATTATAAATTATTTGTTATTAGTTACAGCTTTGGTTTTCTGGAGGTCTCCATAAACACCTTGAGCACTAATTAGAGCCGTTGACCACTGAAGGTCTTCTCTCTCGTTAAATGCTCTCCATTTCTCATATTTAGCAGGATAGCCGCTCACGGTGATGTCAATACCCATTTCACCTATTCTTCCCTTTTCGTCAATATGATTTCTCACTTCATAAGTAGAGGCGACTAACAGGTCGGCTTTTTCTTTTTTACAAGTTCTATGAATGACGGATTTAATAGCATTATCCAGCTCTATTTCGGTGATGTCTCCGATTTTTTTCCAAGGCAGCATCCACACTGTAAAAGTGACTTTTTCCGTTGATAACATTTTCAAATCGGCCACAAGAGGTCTTACAAAAACCTGCTGAATGGGTTCAATTGCTCGAGACTGTTCCAATTGGAACTCAATTTTCGACTGTGCATAGCTCATGGTTGTAAGGGCCAATGCAAAACTAATTAAAAAACTTTTTTTCATTTTCATAATTTTTAGTTAATTATTGAGTGCAAAGGTAAAATGTTTTCTTTGATAAGACAAAAAACAGGTGTTTCAAAAATGAAAAACAAATGTATCGTTTTTGTTACACGTCATAAATAATCTTTTCATTGGATGAGGCTGACAATCTTGTGGATGTTTCAAAATAAAGGTCTTTGAAAAAATTACGATGCAAAATTAGGGAAATACCAGACAAAAGATTGGTGTCAATACTATTTTTGTTTAAAATGCGATAAATACCTGCACGGCTACAATTCAATTTGCGAGCCAACCAACTGACTGTGCGATCTTGACGCGCCAACTCTGCCTTTATTTCTTGGCCAATATTCACCATTTCGCGAGATAAGACTGCCTCCTGAACTCCCGAATTCAGCGTTAATAATTTAAGTTGAAGTTTCTGGAAACAAAAAAGACGTGGGAGTTTATTCCTCCGCGCCTATCCCTGTATTCAGGCCTTCGCATTGCCCCCTTTCAAGGATAAGCAACGCAAGCTAGCCCACGCCGAGCGACAATATATAATATTTATATAAATCACCCACGCAGACGCTCCGTCGCATTACCGCTGTGAAAGGATTCAAGTTTGCGAAGTTTGAATACACAGACAGGTAACGTCCGAAAACGTCCTTCCCTCTCGGCCTGGCCCTACAAATGGCTTCGTCGGCCTCGAGATTCCATCAAAATTTAATGTCCCGCCCTGTCCTGTCGCTTCCGACCAATGCTGATCAGACGGCAGAACTGGCTTGAACGGCTACAAAATTATACATTTTTTTTCGATTCGCCGTCTTTTTTCTAAAAAAGATTAACCGTGAAAGTTTTTTTAACAATTCAAGTCATCACTCGGCTTTCTCATCTGCGATTTTCTGCGGCCCACGCAGCCGGTCTTTGGCACTGATGCCGCTCTTGATTTCGATGCTGATGCCGTCGCTCAGGCCCGTCTTCACGGGTGTGCGGCGGTAGGTGGCTTTCTCGCCCGCGCCTTCAATGACATAGACGAAGGCGCTGTCGCCACTGAATTCCACGGCACTTTCGGGCACGGCGAGCACCTGACGGGCCTCGGCCAGAACGATTTCGGCGTTGGCGGAGTAGCCGCTGCGGATTTGCTTCGCCGACTTCGCCTGCGCGTTGAAGCGGATGGCGGCCTTGATTTCAAACTGGTTGGCACCGTTGCTTTCGACGGCCTTCGGCGAGATGTATTCAAGGTGGGCGTTGAGGCGCTGGTCTTCGATGGCGCCGATGATGATTTGCATCGGCATTCCCGTGACGAGGCGGCCCACCTCGGTTTCGTCGATGTTGCCGCGGAAAATCAGGTCGCCCATGTTGGCCACGCTGGCGATGGTGGTTCCGTCGTTGAAGGTGTTGGAGAGGATGACGGAGTTGCCGACTTTCACGGGCACGTCGAGGATGAGGCCCGTGATGGTGGAGCGGATGAGCGTGCTGGAGGCCGAGGCGTTGGAGCGCGAGACGCCGTCGCGAACCACCTGAAGTTGGTCGGTGGCGGCGGTGAGTTCCTCGCGGGCCTGCCGATAGGCCTGCGCAATCTTGTCGTATTCGTCGGCCGAGACGTAGCCCTTGTCGAAGAGCGTTTTCTCGCGTTCGTAATCGACTTTGGCCTGCGCCACATTCACGTTGGCCAGCCTGACGCGCGCCTGTGCCGCCGAGAGTTGCTGCATGTCGGGAATGACCTTCGCCTTGGCGATGACTTCGCCCGCCTGTACCATGTCGCCCGCCTCTTTGTAGATGTTGGTGATGATGCCTGAAATCTGCGGTTTCACGTTCACTTCGTCGCGCGGTTCGATTTTTCCCGTGACGATGGTCGATTTCACGATGTCTTTCACTTCGGGCGTAAATTCCTCATAGACAACGGGTTGCGGTTGCGACTGTTTCCAGAGGAAAACGAAGGTTCCGATGAACACGAGGGCTACGAGAGCCGCCAGAATGAGTTTGGAATACTTTTTCATATCGTTTCAGTTGTTATTTTTTTCGGTTTATTCGTCGCGCATGGCATCGACGGGTTTGATACTCATGGCGCGGAAGGCTGGCGCGAGACCCGCCAGAACGCCCATCAGGGCGATGACCGAGGCCGCGAACAGCGCCGTCCAGAAGCCCACTTGGAAGTGTGCCTTGACGATGCCGTCTTCGGTGTTGCCGAGTTGCAGCATTTGCAGGATGAGAACGGCGAAGAGAATGCCGCTCATGCCGGCCACGGTGGCGAGGATGACGCTCTCGCTGATGATTTGCGAGAGAATCATGCGCGGCGTGGCTCCGATGGCGCGGCGGATGCCGATTTCGGTGGTTCGCTCGCGCACGGTGACCATCATGATGTTCGACACGCCGATGGCTCCGGCCAGCAGCGTGCCCAGTCCGACGAGCCAGATGAGGAAATTGACGCCCCGGAAGAGGTTGTCGAGCAGTTGGAAGAGGATTTCGGTGTTGAAAACCATGATGCCCTGCTCGTCGGTGGGGTCGATGGCGTGGGCCTGGGCCACCACTTCGCGAATCGGCTGGCTCAACTGGCTCATCACCACGCCCTTGCGCCCCGTGACGGAAATCATATCGACGTCGTTTCCTCGGTTATAGACCTGTTGCATGAGCGTAATCGGCAGAATGACGGTGGAGCCTGCGTCGCCGCCGATGTTCACGCCCTCGGCCGAGCGGAAATCGACGCCCACAATCTGGTAGTAGATGGAGTCGATGCGGATGGACTTGCCGCAGGGGTCAACGCCCTCTGAAAACAGGTCTTTGTAGGTCTTTTTGCCGATGACGCAGACCTTTCGCCGCTGCTGCATATCCATTTCGTTGATGTAGCGGCCATAGCGCAGTTGGGGCGACTCGATGAACTGGTAGTCGGGCGAGCGGCCGTTGACGCTGATTTCGGCCTTTCGGTCGCCGTGGTAGGCAAATCCGCCGTTGGAAAAGAGCACGGGCGTGATGATGTCGAGTTCGGGCACTTGCTGGCGCAGTCGCTCCACGTCGTTGTATTCCAGTTCCCAGCGACGGCCTTTGAGGAATCCCTTGTAGGCCTTTTTCGTCGGTTGCGCCCAGACCATCGCCGAGTTCGTGGCGAAGCCGTCGAAATTCATTTCGAGCATTTCTTTCAGGCCTTGTCCGCCGCCGATGAGGGCCACGAGCATGAAGACGCCCCAGAACACGCCGAATCCGGTCAGAAACGAGCGGGTTTTGTTGCGCGTCAGCGTGTCGAGTATTTCGCGGTAGCGGTCGAGGTCGAACATTTTTCTTGAATGTTGGGTGTTGGGTGTTGAATGTTGAATTATTCTGCGCGGAGCGCTTCGATGGGGCGTATTCGGGCGGCTTTGATGGCTGGAATGAGTCCGGCGATGGTTCCGGCGATGATGATGACGGCGGTGGCACGGATGCACACGTCGAGCCCGACGGTCGGGTCCACGAACATGGTGGCCTTGAACAGGCCCGTGTCGATTTCCTCGTGGCCGAGCGTGGCGTCCATGTATTGGTTGGCGGCGATGCCGAAAAGCATGCCGAGGTAGCCGAAAAGTCCCGTGATGATGACGCTCTCGGTGATTATCAGCCGCAAAATCGACCACGGCTTGGCTCCGATGGCCTTGCGGATGCCGAATTCGCGGGTGCGCTCCTTCACGGTGATGAGCATGATGTTCGACACGCCCACGATGCCCGACAGCAGCGTGAACAGGCCGATAATCCACAGTGCCGTCTGAATGATGCCGATGCCCGTGTTCATCTGCAGGTTCTGCGTGTAGCGGTTCCAGAGCCAGATGCTGCTCTCGTCGTCGGGTGCGGCCTGGTGGGCGGCGTTCAACCGCTGCTGATATTCCTTTTCAAAGGCTTCGTTGTCCTCCTCGGTGGGCAGTCCGTGAAACGTGAATTCGATGCGGCCGATATTGTC
Source organism: Prevotella sp. (assembly GCA_017483785.1). Classification (GTDB taxonomy): domain Bacteria; phylum Bacteroidota; class Bacteroidia; order Bacteroidales; family Bacteroidaceae; genus Prevotella. Next base: position 6,834 of record JAFUVC010000124.1, on the reverse strand, counting down.
GGTATTTGCGCCGTAGATGCTCTTAATCGTGGAATGGGGCGAGAAGGGATAGGTCGAGCCGTTTTCTTCGTCTTTGAAAATGCCGATAACCTGAAAGGCGAACTGCCCGACTTTCACATATTTTCCCAAAAGTGTCTCGTATCTGTCGTTCCCCAGCAGTTCTTTTGCGTGATTGTTGCTCAGCACAATCACTTTCCGCTTGTCTTTTTGGTCGATTTCATTGACGAACCGGCCGTGTAGCATCTCGATTTTGTCGATTTTCGTATGGTTGGGATAGACACCGAGGATGCTCGATGAAATGTACTGCTGACCAAGGCTGATGGATGTGGCGCCCGACACGAATTGCGCTCCCACATAGTCGATGTTTTCCTTGAACTCCGTGTTAGTGATGTCGAGGTCGGTCGTTTGCAGTCGGATGCGTCGCCCTTCCTTCAGTCCCTGATAGGCTTTCGATGTCTGACCGCCGAACACCATCATCGAGTTTGACAGAAAGCGGTTGCTTTGCTTCATCTGCGCGTTGATGAGGCCGTTTCCGGCGCCGAGCAGCACGATGAGCATGAAAATTCCCCACGCCACGGCAAACCCCGTCAGGGCTGTGCGCAACTTGTTGCGTCGCGCCGTCTGCCATATTTCGTTGAGAAGTTCAATTTTCATGCTCTATCACTCCGTCTTTGATTCTGATGATTCGTTCGGTCTGCTGGGCCACCGTGGGGTCGTGGGTGACGATAATCTCGGTGATGTGCTCGGTGTGGTTCAGGTCTTTGAGCAGTTGCATCACCTCCACGCTGGTTTTCGAGTCGAGGGCGCCCGTCGGCTCGTCGGCAAGGATGATTTTGGGCTGTGTGATGAGTGCCCGGGCGATGGCCACGCGCTGTTTCTGTCCGCCGGAGAGTTCGTTGGGGTAGTGGTCGGCCCAGTCGCGCAGTCCGAGCCTTTCGAGGTATTCCAGCGCCATCTGGTGACGCTTTTTCCGCGCCACGCCCTGATAGAACAGCGGCAGTTCCACGTTTTCCACCGCCGTCTTGAAGGCGATGAGGTTCAACGACTGGAAAATGAAGCCTATCATGCGGTTCCGGTAGGTGGCGGCCTGCGTTTCCGAGAGGTCTTTGATGAGCGTTCCGGCCAGCCGGTAGTCGCCTTCGTCGTAGTTGTCGAGAATGCCCAGAATGTTCAGAAGGGTCGATTTCCCCGAGCCCGACGCGCCCATAATCGACACAAATTCGCCTTCGGCAATGTCGAGGTCGATGCCTTTCAGCACGTGGAGCGGCTGTGCCCCGAAATATGTCTTGTTGATGTTCCTAAGTTGAATCATATTCATCCCATTTCGTGCAGTCCGTAGTCGATTTTGAAGTTGATGGGCAGTTCGTATTCCACTTTCATGGGGATGCCGTGGCGCACGCCGGGTTTCCATTTCGGCATGGCCGAGACGACGCGGACGGCCTCCTCGGCAAACAGGTCGAGCACCTGCTCGCGAATCCGCCGCTTTTCGTCGCCTGCGAGCCGCTGAAACACCAGTCGGTCGTCCACCGTGATGCGATTCGCCACCACGCGCACGTTGCTGATGGTTCCGTCGGCCTCAACGAGGAATTTCACCACGGTCTGCCCTTGCAGGCCGTAGTTTGTGGCGGTTCGCGGATATTGGATGCTTCGAGCGAGGTATTGCATCATCATGTTGTCGCCGCCCGGAAAAGTGGGCTCGCAGGCCCGTCGCGACCTCGGAATCGACACGCGCGAATAGTCGAGCAGTTCCAGCCGCTTGCGCAGTTTCTCGATTTGCACGGTGGCCAGAATCACCTTTCCCTCGGTGTTCAGCACGTACATCGACGGAATCCACTTGATGCCGTAGGCCTGTGCGATGGGCGAATCCTTCATTTTCGTCATTTCGCAGAAGTGAAGGCCGTCCATTTGGTTCTCGGTGTAGTAGTTAATCCATCGGTCCCGGTCGGTGTCGAACGAAACGTGGATGAACACGAGGCTGTCGGAGGCAAATTCCTCGTGCAGCCGGTTCATTTCGGGCGTGTCGCGCCGACAGTCGGGGCACCACGATGCCCAGAAATGCAAGACGACGAATCGGCCTCGCAGGTCTTTGAGCCGCGAGTTCGACGTGCTGTCAATCACGAAGTCGGGTGCCTCGATGCCGTTGTGCAACATCGACTGGGCGTAGAGCGAGTCGAGGTCTTGCGCGCTGGTCGGCAAAACCATGAAATGAAGGAGGTAGAACAGTAGAATCAGATTTCTCATATCGCGCTAAAATTTAGTTTTTAATCCGCAGCACTTGGTCGCAATATTCCACGACGGCGGGCCTGTGGGTAATGAAAATGATGGTTTTGTCGTGCTGTCCGAGTATGTTTTGCAGCAGTTGACGCTCGGTTTCGGGGTCGAGGGCGCTGGTGGCCTCGTCGAAGAGCATGATGGGACGGTTGCGCAGCAGGGCGCGGGCAATGGCGATGCGCTGCGCCTGACCCTCGCTCAGTCCGCCGCCCTTTTCCGAGCAGAGCGTGTCGAGCCCGTCGGGCAGTTCGTCGATGAAGTCGGCGCAGGCCGTGTGAAGCGCTTGGAGCATTTCCTCGTCGGTGGCGTTCAGCCGGCCCAGCAGCAGGTTCTCGCGAATGCTTCCGCTCAGCAGCGTGTTGCCTTGAGGCACATAGACGAAGTTGCAGCGCAGCAGCGGATTCATCGTTCTCTGCGATTTCTGGTCGTAAATCTCGATTTTTCCGCTTTGAGGGTGCAGGAGTGCCAAAATCAGGCGGATGAGCGTGGTTTTTCCGACGCCGGTCTCGCCCAGAATGGCCGTGCAACTGCCTGGCTTGAAGTCGAACGAGAGTTTTTTCAGCACGATGGTGTCGGTCGGATATTCTTCGTGAGAAAGGGTTTCATAGGCGAAATTCACGTCGGTGAACCTGATGCCGCAGGGCGACTTCATATAGACGGGCGTTCCCTGCTCTTCGAGCGGGTCTTCTTCGAGTTCCATCAGTCGCTCGGCAGCGGTAAACACCGAAACGAAGTGGGGCACGAGTTGTATCAGGCTGTGGGCGGGATTCTGAATCCTGTTGACCAGTTGGAGGAAGGCCGTCATGCCGCCGAAAGTGAGCGTTCCGGCCGACAGTCGCAGTGCCGACCACAAAAACGCGATGAGGAAGCCCAGCGAGAAGCCGATGTTGACGATGAGGTGGGAAAACATGCTGAAAGCCGTCCGCTTCACCACTTTCTGGCGCAGGTCGCTCTGCGTGTCTTCGAGCCGGTTCACCATCATGTCGTCGCTCTCGAGCGTCTTGATGAGCATCCGGTTCTGGATGGTCTCCTGCAACACGCTCTGCACCTTCGAGTCGCCGTCGCGCACTTCGCGCGTCAGTTTCCGCATCTTTTTCATGTAAATTTTGCTCATTCCGGCGAAAATCGGGATGAGAAACACGATAATCAGGGCGATTCGATGGTCCATGCGATACATATAGATGAATGCGCCGGCGAAAAGGGCGAAGGTGGACAGCATTCCGGGAATGACCTCGGTGAGGAAACTCACGACGTTTCTCACGTCGAGTTCCAGACGGTTGATGACGTCGCCCGAGTGGCGGCTTTCCTTGCCCTTCCATTCCGAGTGAAGGATTCGGTCGAGCATCTGCTGCTGCATACGGTTTTGGGCGCGGATGCCCAGAATATTGTGAACCCACGTGCCGGAAATGCTCAGTCCGAACCGCGCCATAATCAGCGCGGCCATGATGGCCACAGCCCAGTAGATGGAACCGCTGACGGCTCCCTCGGCCACTTCGATGGCGTGCTGCCACGCCCAAACCTGCGCCAGCGAAACCGCTGCGCCCACCAGTCCGATTGTCGCATTCAGAAAGGCTTGCAGCCGATTGCCCCGCAGGGCTTTCCACAGCCATTTCAGAATACTCACGACCGAGTATTTCGAATCCTCATTTCTCTTAAATATCTTCACGTCCTAAAACTTTTCACTATTAACTATGCACTATAAACTATGCACTATGAACTATGCACTAAGCCAAGTCACCTCACATCCTTCCCCCACATCATTTTCTCGCGCAGCGTAGAGAAGAAATTCTCCGATTCGCGCTTCACGATTTTCACTTTGTGGCTGGCCTTTCCGATGCTGATGCGCGTGCCCTCGTCGAACGTCGCCGAGCGACCGTCGATGGCCACGAGGAAATTGTGCGACCTGCTCTCCACTTCCAACTCGATGACGCAACTGTCGGGCACGACAATGGGCCGGATGTTGAGCGAATGCGGCGCAACGGGCGTCAGGCAGAGCACGCCGGTCTGCGACAGCATAATCGGGCCGCCGTTCGACAGGTTGTAGGCCGTCGAGCCCGTCGGCGTGGAGATAATCAGCCCGTCGGCCTGATAGGTCACCAGCGGCGCGCCGTCAACATGGGCGCGAATGGTAATCATCGAGGCGTTGTCGCGCTTCAGCACGGCAATGTCGTTCAGGGCGTAGGGAACCACGTCGGCCGCCGGTTCAACGTTGGAAAGTTGAATGACGGCGTGCTCCTCAACGCGGAAATTGCCCGTGTAGAGCGCGTGGAAGGCCGTTTCAATCTCGTCGTCGCGCACGTCGGCCAGAAAACCCAGTCGCCCGATGTTCACACCGACGATGGGAATGCCCTTCGTGCCCACCCGACTGGCCGTTTTCAGGAACGTGCCGTCGCCGCCGATGGAAATGGCGAAGTCGGCCTCGAAATCGTCGCCTTCAAACACGGCCACGTCTCGGCTTTGCCCGTTGAAACTGCCCGTCTGCAACAGAAATTCATAGAATACTTTTTCCATGACAACCTCCGCCTCCAACGCGTCCAGCGTGTCGAGCACTTTCTGGATGGAAGCCGATTTCTTGGCCTGAAATTCATTGCCGAAGAGGGCGAATTTAAGTTTTCGATGCATCATTCTGCGATTTTATTCCGCAAAGATAATAATTTTCAGCAAAAAACCGCAAATTTTGTTGTAAATCATACAAAAAAATCGTAATTTTGCATACCGACTAACAATTTTATGACATGAAAGTATATGTTTTTTTGGCTGATGGCTTCGAGACGGTCGAGGCCTTGGCACCGATTGACATCATGCGTCGCGCCGGACTCGAAGTGGTCACGGTGAGCATCATGGACACCGTCGCCGTGACGAGTGCTCAGCAGGTGATGGTGATGGCCGATGTGCTTTTCGAGGCGGTTGCCTCTTTCGACGATGCCGAACTGCTCGTGCTCCCCGGCGGAATGCCCGGCGCCGACTATCTCGACAAGTTTGAACCGCTGCGCCGTCTGCTCGTGGCGCACCATGCTAACGGTCGCCGGATTGCGGCCATTTGCGCCGCGCCGATGGTGCTGGGCCACCTCGGGCTGTTGCGTGGCCGTCGCGCCACGTGCTATCCGGGCTTCGAAGGGCATCTCGACGGAGCCGATTACACCGCCGAACTCGTCACTTGCGACGGGCCGTTGACGACGGCCTGCGGTCCGGGTGCGGCAATGGCGTTTGGCTACGAACTCGTCGGCCAGTTGCTGTCTGGGGAGGTCGCCGAATCGCTTCGCGAAGGCATGAGATACAACCAACTGATGGAGGAAAAGTAATGGATTACGTGATTATTGTGGCCGGCGGACAGGGTCTGCGCATGGGTGGCGACGTGCCGAAGCAGTTCCTGCCGATTGGCGGCCGACCCGTGCTGATGCACACGATTGAACGATTTGCCGACGATACCGAAGATGTGCAGATTATCCTCGTCTTGCCGCGAGAACAGATTGAATATTGGTTCGATTTGGGTGACAAATACCATTTCGGGGTTGAGCATTGGATAGTTGCTGGCGGTGAAACCCGCTTCCACTCCGTGCAGAACGGCCTTGCGCAGATTCCCGACGATGCCGAGGGTCTGGTAGCCGTGCACGATGGCGTGCGGCCGTTGGTTTCCGAGGCGGTGATTACCCGCTGTTTCGACGAGGCCCTTACCAAGAAGGCCGTCGTTCCCGTCGTTCCCGTGGTGGAGAGCCTGCGCCACGTCAGCGAGGGCGCAAAGCCACGTGCCGACTATCGTCTTGTGCAAACCCCGCAAGTTTTTGATATTCAACTCCTTAAACGTGCCTATCGCCAACCCTTCAGCGAATCTTTCACTGACGATGCCTCCGTAGTCGAATCCCTCGGCCACAGCATCACGATGGTAGAAGGCAACCGCGAAAACATCAAAATCACCACGCCGTTCGACCTGAAAATTGCCGAAGTAATAATCAATAGCCATTAAATAGAAAATTGTGAGATTCCATACATTTCTCCAATAAAAAATAAAAAATGCGTTACATTTGGCTTTTTCTATAAAAAAGTATTATCTTTGCATTAAAATGGACAAAAAGAAACAAGATATCGCCTATTTTCTGTCGTTCTGTATCGAGCAATACAAAAACGCGAAGCATCTGACTGGAAGCGAAGCTATGCGCCAGTTAGATTCCTATAAAGTGCTTGACTATCTGGCTGGGCATTACGAAATCCTCCACACCCAGAGCCGTCAGTGGATTTTGGAAGACATCGACGAATTCATCAGACTACGAAAGGAGAAAACTGAATGAAAATCTATCACGGAAGCATAGAAAAAGTAGAAAAACCGGAGCTTCGGAAGTCGAATCGTACGCTTGACTACGGTAGCGGTTTTTATACCACCACCTCATTCCAACAGGCAGAAGACTGGGTGCGCCGGAGAATGAATGAAAACGAAGTGAATCACGGCTATGTAAATGTCTTTGAACTTGATAAAAAGGCATTGCAGACGCTCAATAGCCTGGTTTTTCACGCGCCCACCGAGGAATGGGTGGATTTCGTGATGAAAAACCGCACTCAAAAAGGCTT
>JAFUVC010000123.1 GCA_017483785.1 Prevotella sp. | reverse complement strand
GTGCCAATAACCATACATTCATCCGACAAGTCCCTGTCAGTGCAACTTTCAGCAACCCCCAGTGTGTGCTCCATATACTGCCGACTGAACACTTCTATGTCTTCGGAGAAGAGAATGTCACAAGAAGAAACCTCGCCCTCTTTGTTCTTGACGATGGTATTGACCGCAAGACGGTCGTACTGCATCAACTTGTCGCCGACAGGCAGGAGATAGAACTCTTTGACGGAAGAAGCGGCTTTGCCGATACACCAGTCCAGCAGCATGTTGAACTTGTATCCCTTCTTCTGGCTTATTCTTACCAATCGCGTAACATCAATCGTCTTGAAGAACGTGACCATCGGATTTGGAGCCTTCATCCATAACTCGAAGGCTTGGGCGCGACTGGTGTCTTTTGGATTTACTTCACGCATAAATTCCGATTTATCGTTCTTTTGTTAATTTATATACTACCAATATAGGTAGAATGACCAATAGCAATAAGCTTATCTCCACCCATGCATATGAGCCAAAGTAGTCAACCAATGTCTGGAACTTCAAAATTCCATCCACGAGGAATACCAGGAGGGCAAACCAGCAGATAAAGAAGATGGTCGCGTATTTGATTTTTCTTTTCTTCAAATTCATTTTACTATCTCGCTAAATTGGAATTAAATCTATTGATGCATACTGTGTTTTTCTTCAAGCCAACGACAGAGATAATCTACCTGTCCCTTGGTATTGCCCATGAAGACGGCACATTCCTTATGCCCCTCAAACTGTGGAGTAACACCGTCCATTGCGCTGAGGGCTGAAACAGTAAGAAGCTCGCGTTCAGCAGGAGTGAATTGGTCGCAGGCGAATATATCACCAAAGAGGTGCGACTTCATGTAATAGTCGGCCTGTGGACAGAAAGAATAGTTCCACGGCGTGCCACCCTCGTCACGGGTCTGCATGTCTGTGCCGAGCTGCAATGCCAACTTGGCATCATCCCAGGCAGCGGGGCGGCGGAACGGTTTCCCTTCATTGTCGGCTATCCCCTCTGACTCACGCTCTGACAGCACATGTTCAAGCGTGTTTAGGGCATTCAGCGAACGGGGGAACCCCGTATAGGCATAGAGTTGTGCAAAGGCGTCCTTTAGCTCATTCACACTCACACCGCCGTCGAGTGCCTTGCGAATGGCCACGTCGAGACGTTGCAGGTCACCGCGTGCCTCCAATGCAGCACAGTCGCAAAGCAAAAGCATCCGCTGAGAAATTATTTCTTCTATCATACAAATTCCGATTTATCTGTTTTAAACGATTTCGATGGCAAAGTTACAGTTTTTTCGCGAAAATCCGTAATTTTGGTTGATAAATCCGTAAATCGTGTCATCATTGTTTCGGATTTATTTCGTAATTTTGCAGCAGAAAATCAAAACATCTGAAACACTGAAAAAAGGAAAAATATGAAAAAACTACATCTTTTGACATTGGCCTGCATGATGGCCATACAAAGTTTCGGACAGAGTTCCGTGGTGTATTTCACGAAGGACATCACACCGGAGTCGTTAGTAAGCATCTACGAGGCACTGGGCGTCAAGGCCGAGGGCAAGCGCGTGGCGGTGAAAATCTCCACGGGCGAGTCGAGCCGCTCGAACCATCTGCGGCCGGAGTTCATCAAGAATCTGGTGCAGAAACTGGGAGCGAACATCGTGGAGTGCAACACGGCCTACGGCGGCAGTCGCTCTACGACGGCAGCCCACCGCAGGGCCATTGCCGAGCGTGGTTTCAACGACATCGCCACCGTTGACATCATGGACGAGGAGGGCGAAATCAACCTGCCCGTCACTGACACGAAGCACATCAAGTACGACATCGTGGGCTCGCACCTGCAGAACTACGACCTGATGGTGAACCTCGCCCACTTCAAGGGGCACGCCATGGGCGGCTTCGGCGGCGTGCTGAAAAACCAGTCCATCGGCGTGGCATCGAGCAGCGGAAAACTCTACATCCACTCCGCCGGACGCAGCACCACGCGCTGGATGAGCGACGACCTGGACGGCTTTCTGGAGTCGATGGCAGCAGCGGCTCAGGCCGTGCACAACTACTTCAAGCAGGAAGGCCGCAACATCGTCTATATCAACGTGATGAACAACATGTCGGTGGATTGCGACTGCGACGGCTCGCCCGCCACACCGCAATTGAAGGACATCGGCATACTGGCCTCGCTCGACCCTGTGGCCCTCGACAAGGCTTCGCTCGACCTTGTGTTCAACCACCAGTCGGTGGCCGGCGACGATGCCTCTCCGCTAATCAAGCGCATTGAGAACCTGCATGGCACGCATACCGTGGAATATGCCGAAAAACTCGGCCTCGGCTCGCAGCAATATACGCTCGTCAATCTCGGCGAACAAACGGACATCGAGGGCGTAGCATCGGAATATTCCCATCTCTACAATGTATATTCGCTCGACGGCAAGAAACTCCTCACCAATGTCAGCAGTCTTGACAGTCTGGAGAAAGGAACGTATATCGTCAATGGAGAAAAAACCATCGTAGAATGAAAAAAGGATTGTATTGATGAAAAAGAACGTATTGAGCAGAATTCTGCTGACAATGGTGAGCCTGCTGTCGATTTCGTGCGGCAGCGACGAGGCCGGACAGGCAAACGCGCAGAACTTTCAAACATCAACAGAAATGACGAAAATGTATCTGACCATAGGCGGACAAACGCAGAGCGTGACCCTCGCCGACAACCAAGCCACCAAGGAACTTGTGGCGAAATTAAAGGAAAACCCCGTCACCGTGACGCTCAACAGCAGCGGAGGCTTTGAAATCTGGGGGTCGCTGGGCTTCTCGCTGACCACCAGCAACGAGCAAATCAACGGCCAGCCCGGCGATGTCGTCCTCTACAACGGCAGCAACATCTGCCTTTTCTACGGGTCGAACAGTTGGACTTACACGCGTCTGGGCAAGATTGACGGCCTCTCGGCGAGCGAACTGCGCACGTTCCTGAAGGCTGGCGAAAACAACATTGCCGTTACGCTGTCGCTGACCGCAGACGCCTCCGGCATCGAAAAAGTCGAAGCTGAAAACACCGCAAAGTCAGAATCCCGTGAATACACCTTGACCGGAAGCCTCGCGGCTGTCAACCATAAGGGAATCGTCATCAAGGGCGGAAAGAAATATAAAAAGTAACACCAAAAAGAAAAATCAATGTCTCGTCTTCGTATAGTGAAAACCTGAATTAAATTCCAATATCTTTTCCCACATAATTTTTCCGCCATCATCGCAGTATTTGTCTGCAAACTGAATGATGAACTTCGTAATCATTGCATCATATTCATTCTGGTAAGCATCGTTTTTAGCTTTGGCATCCGTGCCGAGCGGTTCAATGATGTCTGTATAGAGCGTGTTGGAACCTGATATAAACAGCCAGAATTCCTGACCGCAAATCTTTGTTCGTGTATCATTCTCGCTGTGTTCTCGACCATAGCAACACCCCTCAATAGCGAGGCAAGGGATTTTGTTTCCACTGGTGTGATAGACTTTGATTGCCTTACGGAAATGCTCCATCTGCTTGCGAAGTGAAGTTGAGTTAGACCATTTCGGTCCAGACTTAATGCTAACAACATAATGGTAACCGTCCTTGTCCATTTCCAAATCGATACCGTCAGCAGCACTCTTTCGTCCGCCATAGACTTCACTTGCCACAAAGATAGCAAGACCTTCCAACCAATCACCAAACATGGTCTCTTCTGCTGAAGACATAAAGGCAGAGGCCAGACTGCGCACCAATGTATCTGCGGCATTGATATTCTTTGCCTTATACATATACGGATTTTTCTTTTTCAACAGGTCTTCCAACTTCAAAGTTTTCAACTTGTTGATTCTTGCCTCATGGAACTGCGAAATATTCTCTCGCACATATTGCTCCACTTTTTTAATTAGATTGCTCATAACAATATCTTTTTTATTATCGTTTTTTCCTTTTCTTTCATCGAACACACGAGAAAACTCTGTGTCTATCGCATTTCTATAGCGAGAATATGGCACCCGATTTTGAGCCTCTTCTCGCATATTTAGCCGCCCCTGTATATGCTTCATTACTTGATGTCCTACAGCATATCCTAATCCGACGGGAACGGCGTTGCCTATCTGTTTGTAAATCGTTTCTATGCGTCCCTGAAACTTCCAGTCATTAGGAAATTGCTGTATGCGTGCATACTCCTCTATGGAAAGCGGTCGTAATTGCGTAGGATGGCATAATTGAGTGGCAGGCATCGTCGGGCTTGTAACCAGCGTAGGCGATGGCTCATCGAATTTCAACCTCCGAAGGAATCCTGTCTTCCCGCCCGACAAATCGTAGGCTTTGCCCATCGCTTCACGCGCTACATTTGGGGGAAGGTCGCGCCAATTCTGTCCCTCTCTCAGCATTTGCATATATGGCAGGCTCTTGGGTCTAAGCGGAATAAAGTGCAAATGCTCATGATGTTCCAAGTCACCGATTGCATCTCGCAAAGTATTCCAACGGGCAGTTCCATAACCACCTTCCTTTGTGTGAGTGGGGCTGGGAATAGGAATACGCTCGCCCAAATGACCGATGATGACAACGCGTTCCCTATGTTCTGGAACACCGTAATTGGCTGAGTCTAAAAGCGCATAACTGATTTTATAGCCTAACTTCTTAAACTCATTCGTTATAAACTGCAAAACACTCCCTTTAATGTTTTTAATGGGTTCATACTCCAAATAATCGAGGGGGACATAATTGAGTTTAGCTGATAATATGCCTCGAACATTCTCCATTATGAAATAAGGAGGACGAATATCGCTCACAACGCGTAAATATTGCAATATAACATTGCCCCTAAAGTCTGCCAGACCTCTCTGCTTACCTGCCGTGGAGAATGCTTGACAAGGAGGCCCGCCTACTATCAGGGTGACATCTTCTCTTTCCAATCCTGCCGTTTTCAGGATTTCATCGGTTGTTATCGTATTGATATCCCGGTCTATAACAGGAATCGAAGTGTTTGCCTTAATCGTCTCGACGGCCCACTTGTCCATTTCCACGCACACACGAATATTAAACCCCGCCCTTTCAATGCCGAGATCCAACCCCATTGCGCCCGAAAATAATGATATAGCGTCCATCTGTGACTTTTAATCAAATCGATGGCAAAATTACACAAATTTCTCCGATTTTCTACCCTTAAACTGCAAAAAATGTAAAAAATAAGGTAGTCTTTCATGAAATTCCTGCAGTTTTGCTCAATAATGCAGACGAGGGGCTGGAGTCCATGAGCGACGAAATTTACGGCCCAATCGCAAAATAAATTCTCATTGTCTGCAAAATAAATAATTCACTTTGTTCTTGCTTCATCGAAATTTTCGTAACTTTGCAAACAAAATGAATTAAACGGAAGAGAATGACCCTGAACTACGACGTGATTATCATCGGCGGCGGCCACGCAGGATGCGAGGCGGCCGTCGCTTCGGCACGCATGGGCGCACAGACGTGTCTCATTACGATGGACATGAATAAAATCGCCCAGATGTCGTGCAATCCGGCCGTGGGAGGAATTGCTAAGGGTCAGATAGTCAGGGAGTTAGATGCTCTTGGCGGAGAAATGGGCCACGTCACCGATGCCACCACCATCCAGTTTCGGATGCTGAATCGGGGCAAGGGTCCGGCCGTGTGGAGCCCTCGGGCGCAGTGCGACCGCGAGAAATTCATCCAGAAATGGCGCGAAACACTCGATGGAATCGACGGTTTGGACATCTGGCAGGACCAAGTAGAAGAATTGCTCGTGGAGTCTGGCAGGACGGCCGTCGGCGTGTGCACCATCTGGGGCATGGAATTCCGTGCGAAGAGCATCGTCGTCACCGCTGGCACGTTTCTCAATGGCCTGATGCACGTCGGCCAGCGCATGGTGCCGGGCGGACGAATGGCCGAGCCTGCCGTGGAGCGGTTCACCGAGAGCATCACGCGCTGGGGAATCCGCGCCGACCGCATGAAAACGGGCACTCCCGTGCGCATCGACCGCCGTAGCGTCCACTTCGACGAACTCGAAGAACAGCCCGGCGAGCAGGATTTCCACCAGTTTTCCTACATGAGCGATGCGGCGACCGACGAAGCCCGGCGAAACGGCACTCGTCCCCTACCCCAACTCTCGTGCTGGCTGCTGAACACGAACGCCCGCGTCCACGATATTCTTCGTTCCGGGCTCGAGCAGTCGCCCTTATACAACGGCCAAATCCAGAGCATCGGACCGCGCTATTGCCCGTCAATTGAGACCAAACTCGTCACTTTTCCCGACCGCGACCAGCATTTGCTCTTCCTCGAACCCGAAGGAATCGACACGAACGAGATGTATCTCAACGGGTTTTCATCGAGTATGCCCATCGAGATTCAATTGGCGGCCCTGCGCCAGATTCCGGCCCTTCGCGACGTGAAAATCTATCGTCCGGGCTACGCCATTGAGTACGATTTCTTCGACCCCACACAGCTTTCCCACTCGATGGAATCGAAGGTTTTGAAAGGATTGTTCTTCGCCGGACAGGTAAACGGAACCACGGGCTACGAAGAGGCTGCCGGACAGGGTCTCGTGGCTGGCGTGAATGCGGCTCTGAACGCCGCTTCCGAGGCGTATTCACCGCTGATTTTGGGGCGCGACGAGGCATATATCGGCGTTCTCATCGACGATTTGGTAACAAAGGGCGTCGATGAACCCTACCGGATGTTCACGTCTCGCGCAGAATATCGCATTCTGCTCCGTCAGGACGATGCCGACGCCCGTCTCACAGCGCGCGCCTACGAACTCGGACTGGCCTCGCGCAAACGCTACGACTGGTGGCTTGAAAAGAAGCAAAATATCGAGAAAATCATCCATTTTTGCGAAAATTCACCTGTCAAACCACGCGAAATCAACGGCGCACTGGAGGCTCTCGGCACTACCCCGCTCCAATTCGGCTGCAAAATCGCCGACCTCATCGCCCGTCCGCAACTCTCCATCGCCAAACTCGCCGAGGTGATTCCCGAACTGAAAGAAGTCATTTTGTCGCCCGCGAACCGTCGAGAGGAGATTGCCGAGGCGGCCGAAATCAACATCAAATACAAAGGCTACATCGAGCGCGAAAAACTCGTTGCCGAGAAGATGCACCGATTGGAAAATATCCGTATCAAAGGCCGGTTCAACTATTCCGAACTTCACGAAATTTCGACCGAGGCGCGGCAAAAACTCGAAAAAATCAACCCCGAAACGTTGGCACAAGCGAGTCGGATTCCGGGTGTGTCACCCTCCGACATCAACGTGCTGCTGGTGCTTTTGGGACGATAGGTTTCACGTGAAACACAAACAACAATTCATAAAACCAAATAAATCATGAACAACCAAGTTTTAATCAACAATT
>JAFUVC010000017.1 GCA_017483785.1 Prevotella sp. | reverse complement strand
GGTCTTCTCGCCGAGGAACCGGCAGCCGTCGGCGGTAATGAGGATGTCGTCTTCGATGCGGATGCCGCCGAAGTCCTTGTATTGCTCGATTTTGTCGAAGCAGAGGAACTCCGCGCAGTGGCCGCTCTTGCGCCAGTCGTCAATCAGGGCCGGAATGAAGTAGATGCCGGGCTCGTCGGTGACGACGAAACCTTCCTCCAAGCGGCGACCCATGCGCAGCGCATTCGTGCCGAACTGGTCGAGCATGGGGCGGGTTTCGGCGTCGAAACCAACGTTGATTTGGTCGAGGTTCTCCATGTCGTGAACGTCCATGCCCATCATGTGGCCCAGCCCGTGGGGCAGGAACAGCGCGTGGGCACCGGCCCTGACGGCCTCCTCGGTGTCGCCCTTCATCAGGCCGAGTTCCTTCAGGCGGTCGGTCATCAGCCGGCAGACGGCGAAGTGGCAGTCCATGTATTTCACGCCGGGCTTGGCCACGCTCAAAACGAGGTCGTGGCAGGCTTCCACGATGGAGTAGATTTCAAGTTGGCGCTGCGAATACTTGCCGTTGACGGGCATCGTGCGCGTGTGGTCGGAACAGTAGTTCATCAGCGTCTCGGCACCGCAGTCGCAAAGCACCAGACGGCCGTCTTCCAGCACGTTCATCGACGGGTTTCCGTGCATGATTTCGCCGTGTTGCGAGAAAATGGGCGGGAAACTCACCTGTGCGCCGTAGGAATTGGCGATGCCGATGAGTTGTCCGGCAATGTATTTCTCGGTCACGCCGGCGCGAACCAGCCGCATGGCCGTCGTGTGCATCTGATAGCCGATTTCCGATGCTTTTTCCAGTTCCGCGATTTCCTCGTCGGTCTTCCGCGAGCGCATTTTCACGATGGCCATAATCAGGTCCATCGAAGCCTCGGCCTTCTGCTGCGAGGGGTGAATGCCGAGCAGGTCGTGGAGTTGGATTTTGATGTCGTGGCGGTAGGGCGGAATGAAGTGGATGCGGCGACCTTTGGCGCGTGCCTCGTCGCAAATCGCCTTCAACTGCGCCATCGGGGCCGTTTCGCTGATGCCCACGCCGGCTGCGAGGTTGCTGACGCTGTCCACCGAGCCATACCAGACGATGTCTTCAATGTCGATGTCGTTGCCGATGAGCATTTCGCGGTCGTTGTCTGCGTCGATGATGCCCACGAGTCCGTCGCGCTGGATGCCGAAGTAGTAGAGAAACGTCGAGTCCTGACGGAACGGGGTGTAGCCGTTGTTCGGGTAGTTGTTGGGCGACTCGTTGTTGCCGAAAATCACGATGAGGCCGCTGCCGACCAAGCGTTTCAGTTCGGCTCGCCGAGTGATGTAGGTTTCTTTTTTGAACATATGATTAAGGTTTTTTATCGGCGAAATCAGAAAATATTGTCGGTTTGCGTCGTGTATTTCGGCGATTCGCCGTATTTGTTGGCTTCAGGCTTGCTGTCGAGCAGGCAGAAAATGAACGTGGCAAGGCCGGCAACGAGGGCAACGATGATTGAAACCCAAAAGACGGGATTTGTGAACAGAGATTCTGCTGCCTCGGAGTCGGGATTGACGGTTGACAATGCATCTTGGGCTCCTGCCATCATAATATTGATGACGGCTCCTGCCAGCCAACTGAGAATGGGCCACCACTTGCTGTGGCCCGTGTCTTGCACGCGACGAATCGTCAGCGGCAGCACCAGCAACTGAAACAGCGCACCGACAATCTGCGCAGCCACGGGGGGCAGCACCAAACCTGCGATGGAGCCTACAAAGATACCACACAGCACGTAGGCCAACATCGTCCACCAAAATTCCGAGCGGCGCGAGCGGCCGTTAATCTCCGTGAGTCTGCTCCAAGCCAGTTTCACGGCCTCGCCGAAACCGAGTTGAGGTTTTGCAATCATTTTTTCCATAAATTCAATCAATTTTTTTAGTTAGTAATATCTGTTTTTTCTTATTTTTCCAGCAAGTCGGGCCTCAGCCGCTTGGTTCGCTCCAGCGCCTGCTCCATTTCCCACTGCTTGATTTTCGCCTCGTGGCCCGAGAGCAGGATTTCCGGCACCTTCCAGCCCTTGTAGTCGGCCGGACGCGTATAGACGGGCGCCGAGAGCAAATCGTCTTGGAAACTGTCGCTGAGCGCGCTCTCCTCGTCGCCCAGAACGCCCGGCACCACGCGCACGATGGCGTCGGCCATCATCGCCGCAGGCAGTTCGCCGCCCGTCAGCACGTAGTCGCCCACGGAAAGTTCGCGCGTGATGAGGTGCTCGCGGATGCGGTGGTCGACGCCCTTGTAGTGGCCACATAATATAATAATGTTGCGGAGCATCGACAGTTCGTTGGCCACGTGCTGGGTGAACTGCTCGCCGTCGGGCGTGGTGAAAATCACCTCGTCGTAGTCGCGCTCGGCCTTCAGTGCCGAAATGCAGCGGTCGATGGGCTCGCACTGCATCACCATGCCCGCAAATCCGCCATAGGGATAGTCGTCCACGCGACGCCACTTGTCGGTGGTGTAGTCGCGCAGGTTGTGCAGGTGGATTTCGGCCAGTCCTTTCTTCTCCGCCCGTGCGAGAATGCTTTCGTGGACGAAGCCCTCGAGCATTTCGGGCAGCACGGATATGATGTCAATTCTCATATTAGGTGCAAAGTTAGTAAAAAAGTGCCAATACGATTTATTTTTTCACTAATTAAACGTTAACGAATTATAAAAAAAAAAACGAGTGTGAAACACTACTTTTTTTTGTATCTTTGCACCGCATTTTTGAATATCACACGATATTTGTCAGAAATGTTTACATTTTAACAGGTAAATAACATTCATTATAAATTAAAAATTGGATAACTATGAGTTTTAAAAAAATTTATTTAACACCAGAAACCTTTGTGGTTCCTGCGGACTACGATGCTTTCTGCAAGGATGCGACCTCTTGGGAAGACGGCCATGGAGGGCGCTACCACATTAAGGATGGCGACGAAGAAGAGCCCCTTCCTGACGCTGATGCCAAAGGCTTGTTTTGGGATGACGGCTCTTGGGGTAACATTGATTTCAATTAGTAAAAAAACGGTTGCATAAGACGCAACGCAAACAAAACAGACAAGAAATGAAAAAGAATTTTACATTTTCACTTTATGTGTTGGCGACACTTCTTTTAGTGCCGTCAGTAGCGAAGGCGCAGACGCCTTCTGCACCTGAAACCTATGGCGACTCATGGGTTGATGACATCAGCGCGCAAAGCCTGCTGGGGCATCATTGGAAAGGCCGCTCGATTGAAGAGGCTATGCGCCTGACAGGTGGCGAGGATTTGTATCTCGTGAATGTGAAGACGGGTGAGTATCTCGACCTCGGCGACTATTGGGGAGTGCGTGTGATTGCCAACGAAGTGGGCTCTCCGCTCACCTTCGAGCCCGCAAAAAGTGTATGGGGCTTTGATGGCTATCTGCTGAAGACAGAAATCGATTTCGGTAATCAAACGACCTACATCGGACGCGGTTCTTACAACGAGCGTATCACGTTTAATGCGTTTGAATACAACCGAATGCTCTTTGCCAACTGCGACAATTACGAATATGCACAACATCCGGTATATTATCAGTTCCGAGAAAGTCTATATCCCGATTGCCCTGCTCAGATTAGTGGGCAAGACAACAAAAACGGAATGCTGAGCGGTAAAAACGGTGGAGCGTTTATTTGGATGCTCTATCCGGCAAAGGCCGATGAAAACGGAGGCTACCAATACATTATCTATACCCGCAGACAGACCGTTCAACGACCGAGAAACAATTATAATGCCGCTCAATACGATGAACTGAAAGAGAGGGTGCCTTATATAGATGCTTCTTTCACCCCGAATAATTATCCGAACATTAACTACAATGCAGGAGGAGGCGTGATTCTGAATCAAGTGACAGAGGAATACGGAAGCCGCTTGTCCTATTATGCACTTCACCTTGCTACGCCCGAAGACGATGGTACGCCGAAAGACTACAGCATCGGCCGTGCCAAGAAGTTTGCCGGAAATTTCGTCGTGAACTCGGCATCTTATGGCGACGAATGGGAGATGTATAAGGCAAGAGGACGGCAAAACATCGGTGAGGTAAATATTTCCCTCGAAGATGGTTTGCGCGCATTGGCAGATGACCCCGAAAACCTGTGGAAAATTGTCACGAGGAGTGAGCGCAAGAAATATCGTGTGACGGCCAGTAAGAAAACCCCCGTTGACGTGTCGTTCAACATCAACAACCATAAGTTCTACGTAGGAACAACCGACGATTCCTGGAAATGGACCGATTCGGAAAGCAGCAGTTCCATCATCAGTCACACCCATCCTTATAATGCCTCGAATATGGAAGAAGGCAGCGAATTCCACAAAATCGGAACAGGACACTATTTCCGTTATGGCTTCGGCGATGAAAAGCATACGGGTGAGGTTGCAAATGAGTCTGATTTCAACTATTACAACCGACAGCACGAGGAAGTCATGACGCTTGGCCTGGATGCGAACTATTCCGCTTCGATTCACCGCGGAGTGGCAACGCTGAAGCAGAAAATCACAGGACTGCGTTCAGGAACCTACATCGTTTACTGCCGTGCTTTCCACTCTCCGCTCTCCATGCAGAATTTTACCTCCGACGCCGCTTCCAACGCTGCCGTCACGGACAAGACAACCAAAGGCACTACCTATCTTTATGCGAAAGGAACTGGTGAGACCGTCCGTCGTCGTCTGCCCTCTATTTTCGAGGCATGGATGCCCGAAGACAAGATGAGCCACCTGAGGCCTTGGAAAGAAATCCCGTTTGCTACAGGTAGTGAGGCTGAGAAAGACAACCCTCAGATGGTTGTGCGTATGTTTCAAGCAGGCGGACCTTATAGTGAGGATGGTCAGTTGAAATTTCGGAACGACCCTGACACTTATGGAAAGCCAAAGAGCGAGCGCCGTGCATTTCTCAGCGACGACAGCGTCTTTGTAAAGGTTGATGGCAGCCTGATTGGCAGAACGTCAGGAAAAAGCTATTATCTGCCGAAAACCATCAACGGTGCCGGTCGTTTCTTTAATGCCATCAAGCACGAGGAAGCCAACAGATACCGTATCGGTGTGAAGGTGACAGTCAGCGACGATGGTATCCTGGAATTTGGCGTGTCGCACAATACCAACGAAGAGAATGAATGGGTTTGCTTCGACGACTTTGAACTGGTGTATCTCGGCCAGCCCGAGCCCAATGAGTTTATCATCGACGAAGACAACAAATTCAACAATACCATCAAGTCCGACCTGTGGGAATATGAAGAGGCAAATTCTGACAAGAAAGTGAAATTGGTGATTCACCGCACGTTCAAGCGTAATAAATGGAATTCTGTCATTCTCCCCGTTTCGCTGACGAAGGCACAGGTAGAGAGCACATTCGGAAAGGGTACTCTCGTGTCTATCTTGAAAGAATTGGACGGGAAAGTCATCAGATACGAGAAAGTGGATCCCGCCGACAATGAAGTAATGATTGAAGCCGCCAAATCGTACATCATTAAGCCGACCGACTATCCGTTGATTTCAGCCGACTCTGCTTACTATCGCACCAAGAGTGAAGTACACGATCGCTGGGTTGTGGTTGGTGATGGCAGAAATGCTAAAATAGAAGAACTCAAGGGAAGAATCGCCGGCCCGGTCTATATTCTCGACGACTATGTTGTGAATCATAGCACCTTCCCACGTTCTGTAGGCAGTGCCAAAACGGCGTTGCAGACCAATGCTGCGGATGAGTGGGCAGAGGAAATCCCCGTGGAGTCTGCAACTGCAGTCCGCGTTTATGGGGCTCCCGAAACCGATCCTACTTACAGAATCACCTCTTTTGGATACTACGACGGTTTTACCATACCGGCGAATGCCTACTACCACAGTAATGGCGATATGTATTATACAGGCACCCGGACTTTAGCCACGAAAGGCTTCCGCGCCTATGTGCGACTGGTACAACAAGGAGTCAGTGGAAATGCGAAAGTTGTCTTCATGGACAAATTCCTCAACGGCGACTATCTGTTTGTACCTGTGAAAGATGATATTTCCGGCATCACGACTGTGGAGGACACCGCCGAAGACAACACTTTGCAGGTGTTCGACCTTCAAGGCCGTCGTGTTTCTTCACCAAAATCAGGTCTCTACATCGTGAATGGCAAGAAAATGATGTTCAAGTAAAAAACTTAACAAGATACAATCGCTTTTTTAGAATTCTATTGTGAGTAGAATATTTATACTTGATTATACTTGAGTTTTTTTTTCGTGGTTCCGGCGTTGTGAAACGTCGGAACCACTCCTTTTAGGCGATTATCCACATGCAGAGAACGGGCACGCCCGTTAAGAGCGTGGAGAAATTTGCCCGTATGCTCGGTGTGCCGAGGCCGTCGCTCTCGCGCGTGCTCGGCGAACTGAGGAGGGAAGGAATCATTGAGCGCACCATCGACGGCTTGCAGTTGAAGAAAGGCACGAAGTACAGGAAATAGGGTGGCTACAGCGCATGCTGCCGGAGCACCTTGTCGATCTGCCCGACATAGTAGAACGGGAGGTTGATGAGGCGGAACGGGCGGTTGTTGGGTGCTGCGGTGGCCATGTCTTGCACGGAAAACTCGCCGCTCCATACCCGGATGGCTGTGACGTGCTGCTCGCAGTTGTTGACAAACACATGCAGCGACCGCAGGTGTGAGTTTGTTCCGGATTTCACTTCGATGGGAATGATGTGCACCCCATTTTGCCAGATGAAATCGACTTCGGCTGTTGAACCTTGCTTGTCGCGCACCCAGAAATATTGCGATTCTTGGTAGTGGCTGTCAAGAACGACGCGCAGTTCTTGGGCCACAATCTGTTCGGCTGCTCTTCCGCGCCAAGTGTCGAGGAGTTCCTTGTTCAGCAAGAACTCGGTTTGTATGTCTGCCATGAAGTTGGTGATTCCGCTGTCGAGCATGATGAGCTTTGGCGACCGGCGCTTGGCGGGCAAGGCCGGTGCGGATGTTGCGGTAACGGGATAGTCGAGTGACAGGAGGAATGCTTTTTCCAGTAGGTCCATACCGTCGTGTATCTGGGTGCTTGTGTAGTTGCTGTTTCCGAATTTTCCGAACGTGACGGTTTGGGAGGCCGTGCTCCATACCGTTGAGAGGATGTGGCGCAGGATTCTTACCTGCTCTTCATTTTTTGCATATTTTTCAGCATCCTCGTGGTATCCTTGGATGAGAGATTGATATATTGGAGACAAGTTTTCTGCATTTCTGCTTTCAGCATACTCCGCAATGGCATCGGGCATTCCGCCAATGAGCGCATACTGGTTGAAGTGGCGCATCATGTCGTGGTGAAGAATGGAGGGAACCGATTGGTTTAGGAGCATCTGCCGCCATTCTTCTCCTTCAAAGACGTTGATATATTCCACAAACGAGAACGGTCGAAGTGCAAGGTATTCCACACGTCCTACGGGAAATGAAACCCGACGCTTGAGCAACGATTGCAAGCGGCTGCCTGCTGCAATGACATAGAGCCAGGGAAGGTCTTCATAGAAATAGCGTAGCATGGCAACGGCCTTGGGTTCTTCCTGTATTTCGTCGATAAAAAGAAGTACAGATTTCTTTTTGTCAGACGAAATGTGGTGTTTAAGTTGCAGGTACTGCCAAATGTCGTTCACATCGTCGAAACGCTGGAATATTTCGGCCTCTTTTTTTTCGAGATTCAATGCAATAAAAGCGTCAAATTCTTTACCGAATTCTTTCACGAGTGTAGTCTTTCCAACCTGTCTTGCCCCACGCAAGACAAGAGGCTTGTGGTTTTTCTTGTTTTTCCACTCTCTTAATTGGCTGATTAACTCTCTGTTATACATGATGTTCAAATTGTTATATGACGCTGCAAAGATACAAAATCTTTCTAAAACATAGGCAACTTTTGGTGAAAATCTTTCTAAAACATAGGCAACTTTTGGTGAAAATCTTTCTAAAACATAGGCAACTGTAACAATCTGTGCGATTTTATGGCTAATTCAGAATTTTATGCTAATTTTGCACCTGAAAAAATGAAATTGTACATCGTAAATCGTAAATTGTACGTTTTAAAATTAAATTGTACATCGTAAATTGTAAATTGTAAATTGTAAATTGTAAATTAATCCAATGATATCCGTTGACAATCTGAGAGTAGAATTTGGCGTGAAACCGCTGTTCAGCGGCGCGAATTTCGTGGTGAACGACCGCTACC
>JAFUVC010000122.1 GCA_017483785.1 Prevotella sp. | reverse complement strand
TGCCGAAAAACCGATGATTGCGGGCATGTATATCAACCGATTGCGGCAGAATATGCCCTTGCAGGCCGACCCGACCGTGAAATTCGCCCTGAATCAGTTCGAGTTGCGCCGGATTTACAACAAACTGCTCTCCGTAGACAGTCCGTACAACACCTATCGCAACACCGGACTGCCTCCCGGCCCGATTCGCATTCCCACGGTGGCAGGCATCGACGCCGTGCTCAACTACGCGAAACACAATTATCTATATATGTGTGCCAAGGAAGACTTCAGCGGCACCCACAACTTCGCGGTCACCTACGCTGAACACCTCGTCAACGCGGCAAAATACTCACAGGCGCTCAACAAGCGAGGCATTAAATAACCTTAAAAACTAAAAAAAATGGACTGGATTATCAATTTGTTTACCGACACTGACTCCGTCGCCCACATCATGCTGCTCTACGCCATCGTCATCTCCGTTGGCGTATTGCTCGGAAAAGTCAAGATTGGCGGCGTGTCGCTCGGCGTCACCTTCGTATTGTTCGCAGGCATCGTGGCCGGACATTTCCACTTCACGGGCCCCGTCAGCATCTTGAACTTTGTGCAGGATTTCGGACTGATTCTCTTCGTTTTCTGCATCGGTCTGCAAGTGGGACCGGGCTTCTTCGAGAGTTTCCGCAAGGGCGGAGTCACGCTGAACCTGCTCGCCACATCGGCCATTCTGCTGAACATCGGCGTCATGTTTGCCTGCTATTTCGCGTTCTTCGACACGTCTGACCCGTTCGACCTGCCCATGATGGTGGGTACGCTCTACGGTGCCGTGACGAACACGCCCGGCCTCGGTGCCGCCAACGAAGCCCTTGAATCCATTTTCACCTCGGGCGAAATCCCGCAGATTGCCTCGGGCTACGCCTGTGCCTATCCCCTTGGCGTTGTCGGCATCATCGGGGCCACCATCGCCGTGCGCTACATCTGCCGCGTCAAGTTGGAGGCCGAAGAGAAGCAACTCGAAGACGCCGAGGCTGATAATCCGCACGAAAAACCCTATCAGATGCATCTGCAAGTCACCAACAAATACATCTGCGGCCGCACACTCTTGCAGATTTCCGAATTTCTGAACCGCGACGTGGCCTGCACGCGCATTTACCACGAAGGCCGCATCTACATCCCCAATCGCGACACGGTTTTCAACCTCAACGACGAGGTGCTTGTGGTCTGTGCCGAGGCCGACGCCGAGGCCATCCAAGCCTTCATCGGCCCGATGGTGGACCAGCATTGGGACATCGAAGACCAGCAGCAGCCGATGATTTCAAAGCGCATTGTCGTCACCAACCCCAAAATGAACGGAAAAACGCTGGGAAAGATGCATTTTTCGAGCGTCTATGGCGTCAACGTCACGCGCATCACCCGTCAGGGCATTGAACTTTTCGCCTCGCGCAACCACCATTTCCACGTCGGCGACCGCATCATGGTTGTCGGCCCCGAGGAAAACGTCAACCGCGTGGCCGACCTGCTGGGCAACAGCGTCAAGCGACTCGACGCGCCCAACATCGCCACCATTTTCATCGGCATCATCGTCGGCATCCTCTTCGGAAGCCTGCCCATCGCCATCCCGGGAATGCCCGTTCCGCTGAAACTCGGTCTGGCTGGCGGTCCGCTCATCATCGCCATCCTCATCGGACGCTTCGGCCACCACATGAAACTCGTCACCTACACGACGACCTCGGCCAACATGATGCTGCGCGAAGTCGGACTCGTGCTCTTCCTCGCCAGCGTCGGCATCAAGGCCGGAGCAGGATTCTGGGAGACGGTCATTGCCGGCGACGGACTGAAATTCGTCTTCACGGGCTTCCTGATTACGGTCATTCCGATTCTCATCATCGGCACGATAGCCCGCAAGCGCTACCATTTCAACTATTTCACCATCATGGGAATGCTCGCCGGAACCTACACCGACCCGCCCGCACTGGCCTATGCCAACGCGTCGTGCTCGCGCGAAGCCCCAGCCATCGGCTACTCCACGGTCTATCCGCTCGCGATGTTCCTGCGCATTTTCACGGCGCAAATCATCATCCTCTTCTGTTGCGGAATAGGATAAAACGATAAAAAAACTTAGGGAATCAGCGCGATTCCAACGCAGAATAGGACTTCTTCCCCTTGGCGTAATACTGCCAGACGAGGGAGAAGTTCTTTTGTTCCGGGATGGAGGCCTGTTTTCGGCTGCGCTGGATGCGCTCGCGGTCTTCTCGAAACTCCGGCAGCCACTTCTTGAACGCGCGACGGGCCTTGAAAATGGCCTTGAAATCGGAAAAATTGCCATTCAAAACCAGCGTCTGCCACGCAGCCAGATAGTCAAGGAGCCATCGCCGCCGCATCACGCGACGCAATTCCTCGTCGGGCAGACATTTGTAGAGCATCGTCAGGTTATTGCGGAAGTTCAGGAAGGTCTTCATCGGATTTCCCTTCGGCAGCGTGCCGCCGCCCAAGTGATAGACCACGCTGTCGGGCAGACTGACAATCTGTCGCCCCATGATTCGCAACCGCCAGCAGAGGTCAATTTCCTCGTTGTGCGCGAAAAAACGGCCGTCGAGCCCGCCAGCCAGCCAGTAATCGGCCTTTCGGATGAACAGACACGCGCCCGTTGCCCAGAGAATGCTCGAAGGAGCGTCGTACTGGCCATTGTCGGCCTCAACGGTGTCAAACAGCCGTCCGCGACAAAACGGATAGCCGTAGCGGTCGAGAAATCCGCCTGCAGCACCGGCATACTCAAACTGATTCCGATTGACATACGACAGCAACTTCGGCTGACAGGCCGCCACGTCGGCGTGCGCATCCATGTATTCCACGAGCGGTTTAAGCCAGTTTTCCGTCACCTCCACGTCGCTGTTGAGCAAGACGTAATATTCGGCATCCACCTCGCGAAGTGCCCGATTATAGCCTTCGGCGAAACCGAGATTTTCCTCGTGGCGAATGGTCTGAACCTCGGGATAATGCTCGGCAAGAAACGCCAGCGAGTCGTCTGTCGAGGCATTGTCGGCCACGATGACGGCGACGTCACCCGTCGAGTGTTGCATCACCGAGGGCAGATACGTTTCAAGCATCTTCCGGCCGTTCCAGTTCAATATGACGATGGCAATTTTCATTTTTCCACATTATTATATATTATATAAGCGGAACCGACTTCAGCGCGGTCTTGTCGTGGTTGAACTCGCCCAACCGCACGCCGACAAGTTGGTTGTCGTATTCCACGCGCGACGCCGACACCGGCAACTCCACGCGGATGTAGTTGCGCGTAAAACCGTGCATCGCCCTGCCCCGCAACGCCTTTTCAAACAGCACTTCCGCCTCCTGGCCGATGTGTCGGGCGTAGAACGCCTCGGTTTTCTCGTCGGAAAGGCGCAGAAGCCGTTGCGACCGCTGCTTTTTCTCCTTGTCGCTGACGACGTAGGGGATTTTCAGCGCCGCCGTGCCCGGACGCTCGGAATAAGGAAAAACGTGCAGTTGCGTCACGTCGAGGTCGCGCAAAAAAGCGTAGCACGCCTCGAAATACTCGGGTGTTTCGCCGCGCGTGCCCACCATCACGTCCACGCCGATGAACGCGTCGGGCATCCGCTCCTTGATGAGCCTGATTTTATGGGCGAACAGGGCCGTGTTGTAGCGGCGGTGCATGAGTTTCAGCACCTCGTCGCTGCCACTTTGCAGCGGAATGTGGAAATGGGGCATGAAAGCGCGGCTTCGGGCGCAAAAGTCGATGAGTTCGTCGCTGAGCAGGTTGGGCTCGATGCTGCTGATGCGATAGCGGCTAATGCCTTCCACTTGGTCGAGTGCCTTCACCAAATTGAGGAACGACTCGCCCGTGGTCTGGCCGAAATCGCCGATGTTCACGCCCGTCAAGACGATTTCCTTGCCACCCTCGCGCGCCGCCTCCTCGGCCTGCGCTACCAGCGACGCAATCGTCGGATTGCGCGAGAAGCCTCGGGCGAAGGGAATCGTGCAGTAGGTGCAGAAATAGTTGCAGCCGTCTTGCACCTTCAGGAAATAGCGCGTGCGGTTGCCACGCGAGCACGACGGCGCGAAGGTCGTGATGTCGCGCGTCTTCTCCACGGCATGAACGCTGGCCTTTTCGGCCCTCTTCGCCCACGCATCGCTCAAAAACTGAATCAGATTGGCCTTTTCGTTGGCTCCCAGCACCAAATCGACGCCCTCAATCCGGGCAATGGTCTCGGGCTCCAGTTGCGCATAGCAGCCCGTCACCACCACAAACGCATTCGGATGCTGGCGCACGGCGCGGTGGATGGTCTGGCGGCATTTATGGTCGGCCACTTCCGTCACCGAGCACGTGTTGATGAGGCAGATGTCGGCCTGCTCGCCTTTCTCGGCCGTCACGACGCCCATCTGCTGAAGCATCTTCGCAAAGGTCGATGTCTCAGAGAAGTTCAGTTTGCAGCCCAGCGTGAAGTAGGCCGCCTTCTTGCCTTGAAAGGCCGAGGAGTCAATCATGTGTGCAAAGTTACGAATAAAAGTCGAAACGAGGCCGCTGCACACCAAGAAATTCTTTATTTTTAGCACTCCACGAAACTTCTTTTAAGATTTTACCTTTTTTAACGTTTTGTAAATCATTGATTTCAGCGTCTTACAAAAAAGTTACAAAAATCAATGAAAAAAAAACAAAAAAAAAGAACAACGTATGAAAAAAATGCTTTACCTTTGCAGCGTTTTAATAAACAAAGATTGTTTTACAATTTAAAAAAGCAAAGAAAATGAAGAAAATTGCATTTATGTTCGTTGCAGCTGCCATGTTTACAGCTTGCGGTAACACTCAGAAACCCGCTGAGGTTGTTGAAGCTCCCGAAGCACCCGTTGTTGAACTGACGGCAGAAGACACCGCTGCTGCTCTCACAGTTATCGGCGTTGAAGATCTCGCCGCTGCTATGGAGGCTGACAGCACTGTTGCAACTCGTTTGCAGGTTGCTCTTGACTCAATCCTCGCTGCTAAGATGGTTGAGGCTGGTGAGGCCGTAGCAGAACTCCCCGCTACTGAGGAAGTTGCCGCTGAAGAGGCTCCCGCTACTGAAGAGGCTCCCGCAGAAGAAGCTCAGGCTCAGTAATTTATTCGAACAGAAGAAACAAGAAAGCCGCTGGATCTCAGATTCAGTGGCTTTTGCTGTCTTTAAATTCTTCATTTCAAGAAAAAAACAGTAACTTTGCAGCCGCAAACAATCAATTAAGGTATAGA
>JAFUVC010000121.1 GCA_017483785.1 Prevotella sp. | reverse complement strand
ATTTTGGAATTATTTTTGTATCTTTGCCCAAAAATAAAAATATGTCAATGAATAAATGGGAAACCGAAATCGTTCATCCGTTAGAGGTTAAGACGGAGATTCCCGAGCGAATGAACAACCTGTTCAGTTACGAGCCCCATCCGCTCTGCGTGGCTGCTCGCGAGAAGGCAATGCCTTATGTCGAGGAGTTGGTCAAAGACGAGAAAGAGGGGAAGATGTTCGGCGTGTTGATTGTCGAAAAGGACGGTGAATACGGCTACTTGGCGGCCTATTCGGGCCAGATTCGCGGTCGCAGCGACTGGCCCGGGTTCGTTCCGGCCGTGTACGACTATTTGCAGCCCGACGGCTATTTCAAGCAGCATGAGGCCGAAATTTCGGCCCTGACGCAGGAAATCAGCCGACTTCAGCAGGCTCCTGAGCGGCTCGATGCCTCTTCTACGCTGGCCGAACTCAAGCGGAAGTCGATTGAAGTGGCCACGCAGTTGAACTTCGAGAACATGAAGGCGAAAATCCGTCGCCACGAGATTCGCGCCGCCGGCCCCATTTCCAAGGAAGAGGAAGACACCCTGATACGCGAAAGCCAATTCATGAAGGCCGAAACGCGCCGCGTGAAGAAAGGCTATTCCGACCGCATCGAGGAACTTCAGGCGCAACTGGAGTCGCTGGAAGTGCCGATTCGCGCGCTGAAAGCCCAGCGGAAAAAACTCTCCGATGCCCTGCAACACTGGCTTTTCGAGCGATTCTATATCCTCAACTACAAGGGCGAGCGGAAAAACCTGATTGAAATCTTCAAGGAAACGTCGCTGGGCAGGCCGCCGTCGGGGGCAGGCGAATGTTGCGAGCCGAAACTGCTGCAATATGCCTACGAACACGGGCTCCGACCCCTGCAAATGGCGATGTTCTGGGTGGGCGCGTCGCCAAGTTTGGAAATTCGCCACAACGGTCGTTTCTATCCCGCTTGTCGGGGAAAATGTCTGCCGATTTTGCGCTGGATGATGCCCGAAAATTTAGAGGGAAATGGAGAGATTTTAGCGAGAAAAGAAGAGCCGAAACAAGCCGAACTGCCCACAATTTACGAAGACGAGGCCATCGCCGTGGTGAACAAACCTTTCGGACTGCTCAGCGTGCCGGGCGTGTCGGACTATTATTCGGTGTGGAGCATCGTGCGCGAGCGTTATCCCGACGCTGATTCGCCGCTGACCGTCCATCGCCTCGACCAACCCACGAGTGGCGTGATGCTCATCGGAAAGACGAAAGATGCCTGCGTAGAACTGCAACGCCAATTCGCCGAACGAGAAGTGCAAAAACGGTATGTCGCCCTATTGGAACAGCCCATGTCGGTTTTTGCCGATAAAAAAGGCGTCATCGACCTGCCGCTCTATTCCGACCCGCTGAACCGGCCGTATCAGAGCGTGGACTTTGAAAACGGGAAAAAGTCTGTCACCGAGTACGAAATCATCGGCGAAACCGACGGTCACGCCCGCGTCGCGCTCTATCCGAAGACAGGCCGGACGCACCAACTTCGCGTTCATTGCGCCCACGCAAAAGGGCTGAACAACCCCGTCTTAGGCGATATGCTCTACGGGTCGAAGTCGTCGCGCCGCCTCTTTCTCCATGCCGAAAGCATCCGTTTTCGCCATCCAACGACGGGCGAGGAGATGTTTTTCCAAATTCAGCCAGAGTTTTAAATCAAGGAAATAATGAAAGGGCTAAAAATCAACCTTTTTAACCCTTTCCCTTTTTTACAACCTCCTCAACTGCACCGTAAAGTGTCGCATCAGTGGGGCTTCCCACTCGATGGCGACGCCGCGTGTGATTTCGTTGCGACGGTCATAGACGTTTTTCAGCGCAGCCGCAATCACGTTCATGTGGTTGTCGGTATAGACGCGGCGCGGAATGCACAGGCGCAGCAGGTCGAGTCCGCCGAAGCGATTTTCGCGTGTCACAGGGTCGCGGTCGGCCAGAATATAGCCGATTTCACAGCCTCGGATGCCTGCCTCGAGATAGAGTTCGCAGGTGAGCGTTTGCGCCGGAAATTCCTCTTTCGGCACGTTGCACAGCACCTTGTCGGCGTCGATGAACAGCGCGTGACCGCCGACGGGACGCTGATAGGGAATGCCGTATTCATCGAGTTTCGACGCGAGGTATTGCACCTGTCGGATGCGCGTTTCGAGCATGTCGAACTCGGTGTTTTCGTCGAGACCCACCGCCAGCGCGTTCAAGTCGCGACCGTTCATACCGCCGTAAGTAATAAAACCCTCGAAAGGAATGCAGAAGAGTTTCGCGCCCTCGTACCAATCCTTGTTGTTCGTCGCGATGAAACCGCCCATATTCACCAGTCCGTCTTTCTTGGCCGACATCGTCATCGCATCGACGTAACTATACATCTCGCGGGCGATTTCCTTGATAGATTTATCGGCATAGCCCGCCTCGCGCATCTTGATGAAATAGGAATTTTCGGCAAATCGCGCCGAGTCCATCACGACGGGAACGCCATATTTGTGGCACAGTTCGCAAGTCTCGCGGATGTTCTGCATCGAAACCGGCTGTCCGCCGACGGTGTTGTTCGTCACCGTCAGCACCATAAACGGCACGTTTCCCTTGTTTTCCACGAGCACTTTCTCGAGTTTTTCGAGCGACACATTGCCCTTGAACGGCAGTTCCTTCTGCGTATCCTTCGCCTCGTCGATGGTGACGTCGATAGCCTTCGCCTTGCGCGACTCGATGTGGCCTTTCGTCGTGTCGAAATGGGCGTTTCCGGGGATGACATTGCCCTCTTTCACGAGGTAGGAAAACAATACGTTCTCGGCGGCGCGACCCTGATGCGTCGGAATCACGTACTTAAAACCGAAAATGCGCTGCACCACCGATTCAAACTTATAGAACGACGTTGCGCCGGCATAACTCTCGTCGCCCAGCATCAACTCGGCCCATTGGCGGTCGCTCATCGCACCCGTTCCCGAGTCGGTCAGGCAGTCGATATAGACTTGCTCGGCCTTCAGCATAAACACGTTGTAATGGGCTTCCTTGAGCCACTGTTCTCTCTCTGCGCGTGTACTCTTTCGAAGCGGTTCGACCATCTTGATCTTCCACGCCTCTGCGAATGGTATTTCCATAGATTTCAGTTTTGCTTGTTTAACATGATGATGTGTTGTTTTTCGTTTGCAAAGGTAATGAAAATTCGGGAATAAATAAGCAAAAAAGTATCGGAAACTTTTTTCAAAAAATTTCCGACACTTTGTGTTGATGCATTTTTTGCTTATTATTTTGCGAACAATTCTGCCAATTTAGCAGCCAGGCCATCGCCACGACATTCATCGCCCTGGGCAACGATGTTACCCTGCGCATCGAGCAGATAGACCGTAGGCACAGCTTTCACCTTGTAGAGGTCGGCCACGGCAGGACTGCAGAAGTTTGGCCATTCGAGTTGTTCCTCGGTCACAGCCTTTTTCCATGCTTTTTCGTCCTTATCGATGGAAATGCCAATGACACTGAAGCCCATGTCCTTATACTTGGCATACTGCGCTTTCACGTTTGGAATTTCCTTACGGCAGGGACCACACCACGAAGCCCAGAAATCGAGCAGCACATATTTCTTGCCTTCGAGCAGCTGCGGAAGGGTGAGTTCCTTGCCATCGTCGCCAGTGACGCGGAATTCTTTGGCTTGCTCACCGACCTGTCCGACAGGCCAGATTTCCTCTTTGATTTTGCGGCCATAGAACGAATTTTTGGCTGTCTCAGAAAATTGGTTGAACATATCGGCATTGCTGCTGTTGAAGAAGTTGTAGAACTGCATGGCAAGCAGTGGACCCCAGAACGTGTCCTTGTTGTCGTTGATCATGCCGCCCAGCGTTTCATTGACGGTGTTGAAGAACTTTTTCTCGTCGGCCATGAGTTTATCGTAAGCTTCGGTCTTTTTGAATGCTTCCAGTTCAGCACCTTTCAACGACTGCATTTTTTCGTAGGCATCTTTGTTTTCTACGTGCATTTTCTCATAAAGGCCATCGAGTTCATCGCGACGAGTTTGAAATTCCTTGAGCTTCTTGCTGAGGGGTGAACCTTCAACGGTGGCATCCCACTCGTAGCTGGGCGTTCCGTCCCATGCATTCTTTACGCTTACCTTACCGTTAATGGTGGTCTCGACATTCTCAAGAATGAAGCGCAACGTGCCGTAGGAGTCCTTGACCATGAGGCCTACGACCATTGTGTCAGTCACTTCGCCCGTCATTTGGAATTTTCCGCCTATGGCGACAGCCTCGGCAATGGCTTCTTCCTTGTCGTGGGTCATCGGTACCAGCTGTACCAATGTGCTGTCGGGCAATCCTTCAATGACTGCGTTTATTACAAAACCCTTGGAATTGGTTGCGCAGGAGAGGGCTGTTGTCAGGAAACAGCCCATCACGCCTGCAAAAAAGAGAGATTTAATGGTTTTCATTTCAATTTTTCGTTTTAGATTACTATTTTTTATTAGATGAGAAGTCTCTATTCAGCATTGATGCAAGTCATGTCAATGATCTTACCCCAGCCCGTGGTAACGACGGGATTGTCGGGAGCACCGAACATCGGTCCCCACATGGAATTGGGCAGACCGCTATAAACATCCATTTCATATTGCACGAGTTTGCCATCCTTCTTGTTCTCGTTCCAGAGACCTATCCAGAGAATACAGTTCGACGTAGGGAAGCCGCCGCCTGCCGAGCCCCAAATGTAGATACAGGTGACTTGTTCGCCAGTCTCGCAGCTATGGACAACTTTCGACTTGTCTTCACCCGACGAGGTCGAGAACGAGAAGACACCTTTCGGGGTGGCATAATAGAAGCATGAACCGCCCGTATTGGTACAGAAAGCAAAGGCATTCTCAATGTCCTCGCATCCGCTGAGGTCGATGATGGAGCGTGTGCCATCGGCAGAGAGGTCGCCGTTGTCCACGACGTTGTAGAACTGATAGCGGTAGAGCCAGTATTTTCCATCGTTCACGGTGATGACATCGGTACTATAGTTACCGCCTTGCATAATGGCTTTGATGTTGCCCGGCACAGCATTGGCATCGACAACGGCATCGCTGCTCGTACTACGGAAGTT
>JAFUVC010000120.1 GCA_017483785.1 Prevotella sp. | reverse complement strand
ATCATCACGGTCGCCCTGAGCCTGCTGGTTTCGACGGCATGCAGCGGCGGCGCAAAACAAGAGAAAGTTATGGCAGAAAAAGGAAAGACTTTGGTAGTGTTCTTCTCCCACGCGGGAGACAACTACTCGGTAGGAAACATCGAGGTGGGCAACACGAAAATCGTGGCTGACTACATCTCGGAACTGACGGGCGCGGAGCAGTTTGAAATCGCAACCGACAAGTACGACGGCATGGCCTACACGCCGCTGATTGAGTTGGCCAAGGAAGAGGCCAAGAACGGCGAACTGCCCGAGTATGAGGGCGATGTGGACCTCTCGCCGTACGACACGGTCTTCATCGGCGGACCCGTCTGGTGGGGAACCTATCCGCAGGTGATGTTCACCTTCTTCAAGAAGCACGCCGACGACCTGAAGGGCAAGACCGTCATCCCCTTCACCACCCACGAGGGTTCGGGACTGGCCAACTGCGTGGAAGACGTCAAAAAGGCGTTCCCGGGCGCCAACGTGCAGAAGGGCTTCAGCATCTACGGCCACGAGGTGCGCACGGAGAAGGCAAAGGTTGAAAAATGGATAAAGAGCCTCACCATCAACCCCTAAGGGGCGGAAAGTGAATCGTTAAATCGTCAAATAGAAAATCGTCAAATAGTAAAATAAAATTATGCAAAACTTTGATTACATGACCCCGACTCGCCTCGTTTTCGGCGAGAATGCGATAGAGAAACTGCCCGAAGTGATGGCGACTATCGGCAAAAAAGTGTTGCTGACGTACGGTGGCGGCAGCATCAAGAAAATCGGCCTCTATGACCGCGTGAAAGGGCTGCTGAAGGATTTTGAGATAACGGAGCTGTCGGATATACAGCCCAATCCGAAGTACGCCCCCAGCGTGCTTGACGGTGTACGGCTCTGCAAAGAGAACCACATCGACGTCATCCTGTCGGTGGGTGGCGGCAGCGTGCTCGACTGCTCGAAGGCGATTGCCGCCGGTGCCAAATACGACGGCGATCCGTGGGATCTGATTTCCTATAAAGTGAAAGCCCAGGCCGCCCTGCCCATCGTGGATATTCTGACGCTGGCAGCCACTGGCAGCGAGTACGACTGCGGGGGCGTTATCTCACGCACAGAAACCAACGACAAAATCGGCTACGTTGATCCGTTACTCTATCCTGTTTGCTCGTTCTTGGATCCCCGATATACATTCTCAGTATCTAAGAAACAGACGGCGGCAGGCTGTGCCGATGCCATGAACCACATCATCGAGCAGTATTTCTGCGAGGATTCGACCCTGTTGAACGACGGTTTCTGCGAGGCGGGACTGAAGAGCCTGATGCAGAACGCCAAAGCCTGCTTGGAGAACCCCGAAGATTATCGTGCGCGTGCGGAAATGATGTTTGCCTGCACCCTCGGCTGCAACGGCATCTATTCGCTCGGCAACAGTCCATCCGGCTGGCCATGTCACGGCATCGAACACGCCCTGAGCGCCTATTATGACATCACCCACGGCGAAGGCCTGGCCATTATCACCCCGCGTTGGATGCGTCATATCCTGAATGAGCGCACCATCGACCGTTTCGTGAAATATGGTGTCAACGTATTCGGCATCGACGCCACACTGCCCAAACAGGAAATCGCCGAAAAAGCCATCGACGCCACATATTCATTTTTCGAGAGCATAAACATTCCCATGCATCTTCGTGAGGTGGGCATTGGTGAGGAGCGTATCGATGAAATGGCTCACCACATCGCGGTGAACGAAGGATTGGAAAATGCCTACGTTCCTCTGACGGAGCAGGACATCCGGGAGATTCTCGTAGCGTCTTTATAAAACTATTCAAATAAACCCAACGGAACGATGATTAAAATGTATGTGATGCACACCTGTCCCGACTGTGAGTACGTGGAGAAGCAGGTGGAAGGAAACCCGAATTTCGAGGTGATTGACATCGGCAAGCATGTCAGGAACCTGAAGCAGTTTATCAAACTCCGCGAGACGAATCCCGCCTTCGACGAGGCGAAGGCCGAAGACGACCTCGGAATCCCCTGCTACGTGCTGGAGGACGGAACCGTAACGCTCTATTCGAAAGACGTGGGACTGCAGCCGCGACCACAAGGCGAAGGCCCTGCTTGCAGCCTCGACGGAAGGGGTTGCTGAAAAAAAGGAAGCCCTCTTTCGAAGGCTTCCTTATCATTTAAGTTAAAACTCAGCCAGATTACTTCTTATAGCCACACTTCGGGCAGGCACCCTTTTCGTTCAGGGCGATGCCACACAACGGGCAACGGTCAATCTGGTTTTTCGTGTCGAACTCGGCCGAAGCGGCATTGACACCGCTCGTGAAGGTCAGTTTGGCAATGTTCAACTTGTCTTTCAGCAGTTCATAGACAATCTTGATCATTCCCTCGACGGTCATGGTTTCCTTCGTCACCACAAGGCGGCTGTCGGGATAGGCCTTGGCCAGCGGAGTGTCGAAAGCCTCGCCTTTCATCTTGTTCTGCGGATGGCCGTTTTTGATACCCTGCTTCTCATAAACGTCGAGAATGGCCGGCAGCAGCGGGTCGTCCTCGCGCAGAATCAGTGCGTGGTCGAAGTTCTTCAGCACGTCCCATGCCACTTTCTTAATCTCGTTGCAGGGATAAACCATGTTCACGCCTTCGTTGACGGAGTCCTCAACCTCGATGGTCAGAACGCCCGTGTGGCCGTGTAGATACTGGGCTTCGCCGCGGAAGCCATAGAAACGATGTGCATACTGCAAATCAAATTGAGTGATACTTCTCATTTTTTTAATCTCCTTTTGTTTTTGTTTAGTTTGTTATTGTACAATGAATTATTTAGTCTCATGCTTTGCGCATTCAGAGCAAAGTCCGCGATAATACAGCTG
The DNA here is from genome assembly GCA_017483785.1 of Prevotella sp. Taxonomy (GTDB): domain Bacteria; phylum Bacteroidota; class Bacteroidia; order Bacteroidales; family Bacteroidaceae; genus Prevotella. The sequence continues at coordinate 8,488 of JAFUVC010000120.1, read as the reverse complement.
AACCTCATTCACCTGATGTCCGTCAACGGCCATACCTTCGCCAATAGTCGGAGCCGGCAGGTCTTGAACGTCAAACACCTTGCCGCATTGCTTACAGAAAAAATGTACATGAGGGTCAGTGAACCCGTCGTAGCACACGCGATGCTCGTCAATGGTGACCATCTGCGCCACGCCTTTCTCGGCAAACATTCTCAGCGTGTTATAGACGGTTGTCACGCTCAGCGTTTGAATTTTCCCGACAAGAGCGTTGTAAACCGTTTCAACAGTCGGATGGATATTGTGCGTCATCATGTATTCCAAGATGGCAATCCGCTGCACCGATGGCTTGATTCCTGCCTCAACCAACTTTTCGTAAGCCTTTGATTTCTTCATTTTTAATTGAATTGATGTTTGATTTCGGTTGCAAAGGTAATACGTTTTTCCGAATGCACCAAATTAAATTGTAATTATTACAAATTTTTAACTTTTACAATATGAAAAACTTTGACAAAAAGAAAGCGCAACGATATTGTTGCGCTCCCTGATTTTAGGCTGAGAACGTCGTCAAAGATAACTTTTCAGTGCTTCCACGTAGTCCTCGAAGGCTTTCCGGCCTTTGGGCGTGATGCGGCAGAGCGTGCAGGGCTTCTTGCCCTTGAAGGTCTTCTCCACCTCGATGTAGCCCGCAGCCGACAGTTTTTCTATCTGCACGCTCAGGTTGCCCGCCGTGGCGCCCGTCTGCTCCTTGATGTAGGGGAACTCGGCCCCGTCGGAACTGATGAGCAGCGACACAACGGCCAGACGCAACTCGGAGTGCAGCAGTGGGTCTAATGCGGGAAACTTCATAGGCTTTGTTTTTTAAGCATCATACCGGGAAGGACGAGCCCGATGAATGCGAACAACACAATGGTGAGGCAAGGCAACGTTGCGAAAGGAACTGCCCACTTTTCGGGCGACAGAACTGTGAGGTACGACAAAAGGTGATTTCCGATGCCGAAATGTTCCCACATAAAGCACAATAAACCGGCCGCAATCCCAAAAATCACCAGCCAACGTTGTTTCAGGATGTGCCCCGTCATCGTTACCGCCATTCCCATCAACAGCACGATGGTCGGGGCTATCTTGATGTTGATGAGTACATATTCGCTTGGCGACAATAAACGGCCTCCAATGAATCCCCAAATAATGGCGATGACAAAAAAGCCGAGTGCGAAAAAAGCAAATGTCCACCACGTTTTGCCAACGAGCGACCCGACCAGACTTTCTGGCTCGTGCTGACGTTTTTTAAAGATGTTTCGCATTGCTATCCAAATCACGAGCGGCATTGCAAGCCACAAAAGATGTCCGAGAGCCGTTTGCGACACATAGTTGACTATGGCGACAACGCCCGCCATTGCTATGGTGCAAAGGCCGGAAACATAAAGGGCCTGCCCGGTGCTTTTCGACACCGTGCGACGACTCTGCTCTATCTGCTCTCTGATGATTTCCAGACTGCGCTCGGCAGTCAAATTTTTGTTTTCTTCCATAGAAATAGTTTTCGTTTTTGAAAGTTCGTAAATTGATTTTTGCTCTCTGCGGCCCTCCCCTCGCCCCTGCAGAAGGCTCGGAAAAGGCCATTCGTGTTCGAATCACAATGCAAAGATAAATAAGTTTATTTTATAAACCTAATTATTTTACAAATTTCATCACGAATTTTTCATTTTTTAACTTTTCAGCGTACAAAATGACCTATTTCTTGTTTTTTCGGTACTTCGCTTTTACAATCTCGTAGGAATTTCGGGTAAGTTCTTTCAGCAAATCATTTGGCACAGTGGCTGGATTGACGCCAATCCAGTGCTTGGGCGATTCGTTATACGGATTTCCGATACACTCATGCTGATCTTTCAGGTCTTCGATGCGGTCGGGCTGGCATTTGAGCGAAATGACGGAAAAATCATTGCAGTCGAAGAATGAAAACATGTGGCCTGACACGTAGAAGACCAACACGCCCTCGCCGTTTTTAAACTTCTGGAAAGGCATTTTCTCTACGACGTCGTCGCCCAATGAGAGGCAATAATCGCGATATTCTTCAATATTCATCGTCTTCTTCTTGTTAAGCCCAATCGAAATTCTCCCGTCCGGCACCGATTTCAAAATGGTATTTGGCGATGCCCAAGTCCATCTGGGTATAGCCAATCAGCGAGAAACTCCGCTTGGCGAGCACCCGATGGCGACCGTCAACCTCGCCGAGGTACTCGAACGAGAACTTCTGCTGGTTCACGGCTGTGGGGGCGAGCAGCGCGGCCTCTACCCCACTGCGAAACCACTGCGGAGTGGCTTCGCTGGCGTTGCTCACCTGCTCCACGGTCTTGATTTTGTGGCCGCTGCCCTGCGTTTCGCCATAGCCGAGGGCTATGTAGCAGGCAATTTTCTCGTCGTCGCCGAGCACGTAGGTGTCGGGGATTTTCTTGTAGTTCAGCCCCACCCAACAAGTGTTCAAACCGAGCGTCTGCGCCAACAGGACGAGGTGCTCGCCGTAGTAACCCACGCGGTCGTCGAGGTCGGCGGCCTTTCGGCCCGCCATGACCAGATAGTCCCTCACGCCGCGAAACCTGCCATACTTGGCCAGCGTTCCGAGGAAAGCCTTCGGCTCGTTTTGAATCAACTGAATGTGGAGCCTGCCTTCGCGATTCACCGCTGCAATCTCCCTTTCCAATGCCTCGACCACGTCGGCGGCCAGCGGCTGTCCGGTGTAAGCCCTCACGCTGTGGCGGGCTTCAATGGCTTCTTGTAGTGTCATTTCTGTCCTAATTGTCCGGTTTCGTAAAATTTCAGCATGTCGATGTTCAGAATCGTCAGGTATTTGCTCTGGAGTTCGTTTTGCTGAGCCTGCAGCAGTGCGTCGCGACCCTGCATGAGTTCCACGATGTTGATTAGTCCCTCGTCGAACTTCCCGCTCAGCATTTCATAGCTGGTCTGGGCGCTCTCGGTGGCGATTTTTGCCGCCTGAAAGCGGTTTTGGTTCGTCACGGCTTGAAGCCAATAGTTTTCGAGCGTGGAATAGAGCGCGGTCTGCTTGTCGCGCAGGTCGAGTTCGTAGTTCATTTTCTGGATTTGGGCCTTGTTGGCGGCAGTTTTCGACGCCCGATTGTCGAAAATCGGGATGCTCACGTTCACTCCGGCACCCACGTTGAAATTGTTTTTCAACTGCGAGCCCCACGCATTGCTGCTCATCGACGTGGAGTTGGTGACCACGCTGCCACTCACGCCCACCGACGGCAGCCGCTGGGCCTTGGCGAGTTTGATGCCCACCTCGCTGCTCTTGATGCCGACTTCCGCATGGCGAATCTCGGGCCGCTGTCCCAATGCCGCTGCATAGACCGCGCTGAGGCTTGGAATCGGCTGCAAGGCCATTTCCGTGGTCGTTTCAGGAATGGCGATATCGAATTCCTCGTCGTCAACGATTTGCAGCAGTTGTTTCAGTTGGCGCTTGTAGTTGCGGAGGTTGCTTTCCGCGTCCACAATCTGATATTCGTCCTGCGCGCGCTGCGAGGTCAGTTGGGCGAGGTCGGCGCGGCTCATCTTGCCCACTTCCACGAAAGCCTGTCCGCGCTCCTCGTTTTTCAGGCTGGTTTCAAGGCTTTTCCTGCTCACGTTCACGGCCTCGGCCGAATAGAGAATCTGCACGTAGAGTTGCGCAATTTGCTCCTGAATGGAGTTGGCCGTCACTGCCGAGTCGAGTTCCGCCTGCAAGGCCGCGAGTTCGTTCATGCGCACGCTTCCCCGAAGCCGTCCGCCGTCCCACACCGTCCAGTTTGAACTCACGCCGTAGGAACCGTTGTAGAAAACCTTGTCGATGCTCTGCTGCACATAGCCGTTCTGCACCGTGGCGCGCCCCGTTTCGGGCCAAGGCTGATACGACACGCTGTGGCCCGTCGATGCGCTGAGCGACGGCAACAGTGCCGACTGGCTTTGCCAGATGTCTTCCTGCGCCGACCGACGGATCAGTTGCAGTTTTTGGAGCGAAATATTGTTTTGCAGGGCGTAGTCGATGCACTCGCGCAACGTCCACTGGCGAGCCTCCGCCGTCGTGCTTGTTAAAAACATGGCGGCGAAGATGAAGCCGAAAATATACTTTCTTTTCATATCCGTAGTTAATTTTCCTGAGATGATGACTTTTTTGACGTTTTTAAAAACGAAAACTTAATTTCCGACGGGCTTGTCGCTTAGTTTGAGCAGTCTGTCGAGACTCGCCCCGATACGTTGTTTGGCGGCCTCGTCGGTTTCGGCTTCGTAGGCGGCGCGAACATCCTTTATAAAGGTGAAATAATGGATGTCGGCGATGTATTCTGCCGCTGCGGCGCGAACCTCGGCACTCTCGTCGAAGAGCGCACCCTGAATCCAGCGTTTCGCATCCCACGACTGATGCGCTTTCAGCCATTCGAGAGCCTCGATTTTCTCGTTTTCAGAGCCATAGACGAGTTTTTTGAAGCAGTCGGCCTCGGTTTTCAGGTCGGCGACGGTCATCAGAATCTCGCGATTGACCAAATTCGGATTTTTCAGGTCTTCAGGATACGAAAACGATTGATTTTCAACCATTTGCTGCAAAGAATCGTCGTCGTCAGCCGTTTGCGTCCAGCGCACCATTCGCGCAATCATCCACATTTTTCCGGCGGTGGATTCGGGATGGGCAATCGACGAGAAAACCTTTCCTTTTCCGTAGCGGTTGCCGATGAAAAAAGGTCGGTTGTTCGTCATATTCGACGGCGCCCCACCCTCTTCGTGCACATCGCTCAGCATCGTGGCGAACTCCACGAATTTGATGCTGTCATTCGGCGCAGCCACGAACACGGGCCCCTCGTAATACATACAGAAAAGCGTGTCCAGATTGGCATATTCGCCAAAGACTTTCTTGCCCTCGTCCGTCAGCGAGAAGCCCACGATGCCGTGTCCGCGATTGTCGTGCTCGATGTCGATGGCCTGCGCGCCGTTGATGGCAAGGCAGGAGTATTCCGGGGTGTTCGAGAACAGGTAGGCTCCGGCACAAATGCCCACGGCACCGCCGCCCTGACGCACAAATTCCTTGATTCTGCGGAGATTTTCTTGGCCGAGGTTCTGGTATTGCCGCGTGCCGCCGCCACCCGGAACCACGATGACGTCGAGCGAGTCCAACGCGCCGGCGGCGATGTCGGCCGTCGTAACGTAGCGCACAACCATGTCGCCATCGAGCGAACACGCCGCAAACGCCTCCCACACGCAAGTCTGCGCCCCGCCGTTACCATTGAAAACTCCCACGCGAATCTGCGGAAGGCTCTTCTCCGAAACGTTTCCCGACTGGCCGCACGACACCACGAGGAAAGCCGTCAGGGCCACCACGGCCGCAGCCCAACTGAATCGATTGTTATTCTTCATTGAAAAAATCTGTGTCTATTCTTTTAATTTCGTACGTTTGTCTAGTACTAACACCAATGTTATTTTCAATCATTAGTTTGGTAAGCATATCGCCATCAATCAAAACGATTTTTACACCAGATGCCTTTTTGCTAGTTTCAATGGCTCCTGAAGAAAAAGATGCTGTCGTAATAAAAACTCCCTTTGATGCTCCTTGTTCTGTAAGAGCTCCTATAAATTTTTGAATATCGGTTTTTTGGACAGAACCCGTTGTGTAGCGTTTAGCCTGAATATAAATACTATCAAGACCAAGTTTGTCTTCTTTTATAATACCGTCTATACCATCATCGTGTGAAATTTGAGTTACAACCCCAGCATTGTCAAGACTACCTCCATAACCCATGGCAACAAGAAGTTTTACTACAAGTTGTTCAAAAAATTTGGGCGATTGAGTTTTTACATGATCAAGTAAGTCACTCGCAAGTGTAGCATTGATTTCCGAGAATGCTTCATCCATAACTTCTGAAGGCGTCTTAGCTTGTTCATCTGTCGTCGTATTATCTTGGCTATTCTTATCTTTATAACCGTATGCAAAAACAGCAAACGACGGATAATGTTCACCAAGATATTTTGGAGTAATCTCAGTAATTCCTGAATCCATCAACCTTTTACCTTCAGAGGTTATCATATTGACACCTCGTTTCGGGCGATGTAACAAGCCTGCCTTACCTAAATATGTGGTTGCCCATTGTGTCCTATTATGAAGTTTCGTTTCTGAACCACTTGACACTCTTTCTGCTACATCTGCTTCAGACAACGAGAAAACACGTGCCATATCATCCATAATACTTCTTAAGGAATGTTCTTGACCATCCTTCAAAACGCTAAGAACAGGAAATAAAAATTTATCAAAAGTTGGTACCATAATTATTTAGTAATTGGGGTAATTTGAAAACTGATTTCATTAAATCGGCTCACAAAGTTACGGAAATCGGCTCAATTTGGCAAATTTTTGAGCCGATTTTAGCGGTTTTTTGAGCCGATTTGAAATGTTGATTCGGTTTTACTCGTTTTTCTGATTTATCAAACTCACCACAACCTTCACCATGACGTCCTTTTCCTCGGTTTTGCTCTCGGCAATCATCAGGGTTAGGGCCACGAGCGTGTTGTCGGCGATGCGCTTGCTGCCGTCGGGGCGATAGAGAATGCCGTTGTTGTTGAGAAACCAGAGGAACAGCGTGGCGGCAATGCGCTTGTTGCCGTCGCTGAACGAATGGTTTTTGGTGACGAGATAGAGCAACATGGCGGCCTTTTCCTCGACGCTGGGATAGAGTTCCTCACCGCCGAAAGTCTGGTAAATCTGGCCTATGCTGCCCTTGAAAGAGTCGTCTTTTTCGTTGCCGAACAAGGTGCTGCCGCCGAATTTCTCGCGCAAGAGCCGAATTGCCTCCATCGCGTTCTCGTAGGTGGCGTGAAATTTGTCTTCGGGCGTGGTCTCCGATACTTTCAGGCGCTGGTAATCGTAGTCGTCGAGCGTGTCGAGTGCATAGGTGTAGTCCACCACGATGTCGAACAGTGCCTGGTTTTCGTCGGTCGATTCAAGTTGTTGGGTCTGGATGGTGCGCCCGACCATCTGCACCAACTGCCGCAATTCGGCAATCTGCTCGCGGTGAATCCGCTGATTGACGGCGTAGCCTTTGACGAGGTAGTCTTTCAGGACGTTTCGGGCCCAGATACGAAACGCCGTACCGCGCTTGCTCTTGACGCGGTAGCCGACGGAGATGATGACGTCGAGGTTGTAAAAAACAGTTTCTTGCACCTGAAATTTGTCCTTCATAGCTCCATGCCGAGTGGTATGTGCAAATTTTGCACTTACCAGTTCCTTTTCCAACTCGCCTTCCTTAAATACATTATTAATATGACGAGTTATGACGGTTCTATCCTTCTGAAACAGCTCCGCCATCTGCGCCTGTGTCAGCCACACCGTTTCATTCTCCAGTCGCACATCAATCTGCGTCTGGCCGTCCTCCGCCTGATAAATCACAATCTTATTGTCGTCCATAGCCTGCAAGATGTCCTTTCAAGTCCCTTTCGTCGAAAATCACTCCCCTCTCACGGCCTTCGGCGTCCAATTTTTGAAAAAACTCAGCACTTTTTTCTTATCGTAGCCCTTGCCCTCTTCCAGATAGCCGGAGTCTTGCAGGTGGAGCACTTTCCCGTCGCCATCGAGCACGACCATCACGGGGAAGCCAAAACGGGCGGGTTGGCCGAGTCGGCGCAGCAATTCGGCGGTCTGCCCGGCCTTGCCAGTCTCCTTCGACTTGCGCGGATGGTAATTCACATGGATATAGACGAAATTTTCGTTGATGAGACGGCTGATTTCCTCGTCGTTCGTGATGAAATTGGCAAATCGCAGGCACCACGGACACCAGTTGCCGCCCAACTGCACGATGGCGAACTTCCCTTCCGACTTCGCCTGAGCCAGCGCGTTGTCAATCTGCTCGAGCGGATCGATTTCCTCGTTATACACTTTCTTCTGGTTTTCCTGTGCGGTCGCGGTCAGCGCAAACAGGGCCGCAAACAGGGCGATGATGATACTTTTTTTCATGATTTTGTCGGATAATTGGTAATTATTGCTGCAAAGATACACAAAAAAACGGGCAAAAATTCATTTTTTTCATTAACTTTGCAGAAGAATTTCACAAAAAACAGAAAAATATGGTTAAGCACATCATTCTCTGGACATTGAATCCGGAACTCTCCGAGGAGGAGAAAATGGCCGTCAAGGCTGGTATGAAGGAAGGTTTGGAAGGCCTCGTGGGCAAAGTGCCCGGTCTGATTGACGCGAAAGTCCACATCGACGGCCGACTGGCCTCATCGAATGCCGACGTGATGCTCGACAGCACACTCGAAAGCCCCGAAGCACTGAAAAACTACGCCGTTCACCCCGACCACGTGGCCGTGGCCGACGGCAAGGTTCGCCCCTACACCGTGCAGCGCTCGTGTCTCGACTTTGAGATCTAACCCCACCCAAAGGGAAAGCACTACAAAAAGCCCCGCTCAGTTTTTTGAGCGAGGCTTTCTTCATATCATCGCCTCCCCTAAACACGGGAGGTTGAAGGGGTCTTTTACTTCTTGT
>JAFUVC010000119.1 GCA_017483785.1 Prevotella sp. | reverse complement strand
TCGACCCCGACGGACTCATTTCCATCACAACCACGATGCTGACCTTCGGCATGGGTGCTTCGACGCAGGCACTGTTTGCCCGTGTCGGCTGCGGTATCTACACGAAGGCTGCCGACGTGGGTGCCGACATCGTGGGTAAGGTCGAGGCCGACATTCCCGAAGACGACCCGCGCAACCCCGCGACTATCGCCGACAACGTAGGCGACAACGTGGGCGACGTGGCCGGTATGGGTGCCGACCTCTACGAGAGCTATTGCGGTTCGATTCTTTCGACGGCGGCCCTCGGTGCTGCTGCATTCGCCGCTGTGGGTGGTGAAACGCAGTTGAAGGCCGTCATCGCCCCGATGCTGATTGCCGCCGTAGGCGTGTTCCTGAGCATTCTCGGCATTTATCTCGTCCGCACGAAGGAAGGTGCCACGATGCGCGACCTGTTGCGCTCGCTGTCGCTCGGAACCAACGTTTCGGCTGTGCTGATTGCCGTTGCAACACCGATTATCCTCTATCTGCTGGGCGTGGAAAACTGGAAAGGTCTTTCTTTCTCGGTCATCACGGGTCTGGCTGCCGGTGTGATTATCGGTCAGGCTACAGAATACTATACTTCGCACTCCTACAAGCCGACGCAGAAGATTTCCGAGGCCGGTCTGACTGGTTCTGCCACCGTTATTATTAAAGGTATCGGAACGGGTATGATTTCGACCTGTATTCCCGTCATCACGATTGGCGTGGCCATTATGCTGAGTTACCTCTGCGCCAACGGTTTCGACCTCACGATGTCGTCCGAAAGCCTTGCTCACGGTCTTTACGGCGTGGGAATTGCCGCCGTCGGTATGCTTTCGACGCTCGGCATCACGCTGGCCACCGATGCTTACGGCCCGATTGCCGACAACGCCGGCGGTAACGCTGAAATGAGCGAACTCGGCGAGGAAGTCCGCCACCGCACCGACGCCCTCGACGCCCTCGGCAACACGACTGCTGCCACGGGTAAGGGCTTTGCCATCGGTTCGGCTGCGCTGACGGCTCTCGCGCTGTTGGCTTCGTATATCGAGGAAATCAAGATTGCGATGGAACGTGCCGGAACGATGATGACCAACGTCAAGGGCGAGGCTATTTCGGCTGCTCAGGCCACGATTCCCGACTTCATGAACTTCTTCCAGGTCAACCTGATGAACCCGAAAGTGCTCGTCGGTGCCTTCATCGGCGCGATGGCAGCCTTCCTGTTCTGCGGTCTGACGATGGAGGCCGTGGGTCGCGCAGCCCAGAAGATGGTGGTTGAAGTTCGCCGTCAGTTCAAGGAAATCGCAGGCATTCTCGAAGGCACGGGCACGCCCGACTACGGTCGTTGCGTTGAGATTTCGACCCGCGCTGCCCAGAAAGAGATGATTTTCCCGTCTGTTCTCGCCATTCTGATTCCGATTATCGTCGGTTGCGTGCTTGGCGTGGCAGGTGTGCTGGGTCTGCTCGTGGGCGGTCTGGCCGGCGGTTTCACGCTCGCCGTGTTCATGGCGAATGCCGGTGGTGCTTGGGACAATGCCAAGAAAAACGTTGAGGAAGGCAATTTCGGCGGCAAGGGCTCGTTTGCCCACAAGGCCACGATTGTCGGCGACACCGTTGGCGACCCGTTCAAAGACACGTCTGGTCCGTCGCTCAACATCCTCATCAAACTCATGTCGATGGTTTCTATCGTCATGGCCGGACTGACTGTTGCATTCATCTAAAAAATTCATAGATTATGAGCGAAGAAAAGAATATTCAGCATGGTGAGCATCACGAGAGTGAGCACCATCATCATCACCACCATAGCCATCACAGCAGTGGTGAGAAAGGCTCTTCGCGGAGGCGCAGGAAAAGCAGTAAGACCCTGACCAAGGCTGCCAAGCGCAAGCGCAATTCGACGCTATTATTTATATTTATGAGTCTCATTACGCTGCTTGTCATCGCGTATATGGTTTTCATCTACACGGTTGACTAAGAGCGTAAACAGAAAGGAAAAAACAGGCTGGTTCCACACGGAATCAGCCTGTTTTTTTTTCGATGATATTTCAAGAAAAAATTATTCAAACACCTCGTCGATTTCAAACTCGTCCATCTCGCTGCTTTCCGAGAAACACGGATTGAAGTCGGCCGGAATGTCAAATTTCGCATTCGGCGAATAGCCCAGTTCCGCGTCGGCATAGACGCGCTTCATGTAATACGCCCAGATGGGCAGTGCCATCGCCGCGCCCTGTCCCATCGACATGGAATCGAAGTGGATGTCGCGGTCTTCGCCGCCCACCCAGCATCCGCTGACCAACTGCGGCGTGAAGCCCATGAACCAAGCGTCGGAGTTGCGGTTGGTCGTACCGGTTTTTCCGCCCACTTCGCTTGTGATGTTATACATTCGGCGCAGACGACCGCCCGTTCCTTCGTTGATGACGGCCTGCAGCAGCACGAGCATCTTGTTGGCACTCTCGGCACTGATGACTTCGTTCATGCGCGGCTGGAAACGGGCAATCACGTTGCCGTCGTTGTCTTCGATGTGTGTGATGAAAAGCGGAGCCACGCGAATGCCGTTGTTGGCAAACGTGGTGTAGGCACTGACCATTTCGCCCACCGACACCTCGCACGGACCCAGACAGAGTGCCATCGAAGCGTGGATGTCGGGGTTGTGAATGCCGTATTCATGCAGCAGATTGACGAACTGGTGCGGATTGAGTTTGCTCATCAGATAGGCCGAAATCCAGTTGTTCGACTGCGCCAGACCCCACTTCAGCGAAACCATCTGTCCGTAGCGGCTTCGCGAGCCGTTGCGCGGTGTCCAGGGCTTTCCTGCCACCATGTAGGTGCGCTGCTGGTTCGGGGCCAGGTCGCAAGGCGAGAATCCATTCTCCATCGCCAGCGAATAGAGGTAGGGCTTGATCGTCGAGCCCACCTGACGGCGACCCGTCATCACCATGTCGTACATGAAATGCGTGAAGTCGAGACCGCCCACGTAGGCCTTCACATGGCCGGTTTTCGCGTCCATGCTCATGAAGCCGGAGCGCAGGAACGACTTGTAGTAGCGAATCGAGTCCATCGGGGTCATCAGCGTGTCAATGTCGCCGTGATAGGTGAAGACGGTCATCTCGGTTTTCTTGTTGAACGCCGCGCGGATTTCCTCTTCCGAGGCTCCGGTGGCCTTCATCGTCCTGTAGCGCTCGCTCTGGAGCATGGAACGGTTCAGAATCTGGCGCACCTGCTTCGGCGTGAGTTCGCTGGTGAACGGCGCGTTGGGCTTCGACCGCATGGCGCGGTTGAATGCCGGTTGCAGATATTTCACCACATGCTGATAAACAGCATCTTCGGCGTATTTCTGCATTCGCGTGTCAATCGTCGTATAGACTTTCAAGCCGTCGGTATAGACGTTGTATGGCTTGCCGTCTTTTCGGTGGTTTTTGTTGCACCAGCCGTAGAGCGGGTCGGACTGCCACGCGATGGAGTCGATGACGAACTGGTTGGTATTCCACGACGGATAATCGGCCCTGTCGGGACGCTTTGCCATCAGATATTTCCGCAAAAACTCCCTGAAATAAGGCGCAGCACCGTCTTTATGGTCTGTGCGGTGGAAATTGAGCACGAGGGGCTTGTCCGACGCCTCGTTGCACTGGGCTTTCGAAAGATAGCCGGCCTTCTGCATCTGCGCGAGCACCACGTTTCGGCGCTCCGTGCAACGGTCGGGATAGCGCACGGGGTTGAACAGCGAAGGATTTTTGCAGAGGCCGATGAGCGTGGCCGATTCTTCGAGCGTCAGTTCGCGCGGTTCCTTGCCGAAATAGGTGTTTGCGGCAGTTTTGATGCCCACGGCGTTGTGGAGGAAGTCGAAATAGTTCAGATAGAGCGAAATAATCTCCTCTTTCGTGTAATAACGCTCCAATTTCACGGCGATAACCCACTCGATGGGCTTTTGCAGGATGCGTTCCAACTTCGAGTGAGCAGTTTCGGAATAGAGTTGCTTGGCCAACTGCTGCGTAATCGTAGAGCCACCGCCGGCACTCTCCTGCCCCATGATTCCGCGCTTCACGATGGCTCGCCCGAGGGCGATGAAGTCGATTCCCGAATGCAGATAGAATCGCTCGTCCCCGGTGGCCACAAGGGCTTTCACCAAGTGGGGCGACAGATTGTTGTACGACACCAGAATTCGGTTCTCGCGGTTGTAATTCCACGTGCCCAGCACCTTGCCGTCGGCCGAGAACACCTGCGTGGCCGAGCGGCTGATGGGATTCTGCAACTCGTCTAACTCGGGCATGTAGCCCACGAGCCCAAACCAAATGG
>JAFUVC010000016.1 GCA_017483785.1 Prevotella sp. | reverse complement strand
GCCGGGAAAGACCGGCATTTTAGTGAAACTATTATCTTCAATTCTAAATATTATGGCAAAGAAAAATGAATCCAAACCTAAGAAGTCTGCAAAGGTCGCCGCTGACACGGCTGCCAATGAGCAGAACACAACAGCGGCTGTGGAAAACACCGCTGCCGAGAACCAAGAGCCTGCTACTCAATCCAACGATTCACTGACGCAGGAAGTAAAAAACGCGGCTGCCGCCATACCCGTCACGGTGGTAGTGCTGCTGACCAGTCCAGGCAACGACGCGCTGATGCTGCGCCACTGCCTGCGGTCGCTGGCGAAAAACCTTTGCGGCGTGGACGCAACGGTGCTGGTGGTGGGAAAAGTGAAACCCTCGTGGCTCGACGCGGAGTCGTTCATCGAGTGTTCCGACACGACAAGCCGCCGCGTGGCCCTCGCCGTCGAGCAGGCCGAAACCGAGCGCATCGTGCTGATGACCGACCGAATGCACCTCATTCGTCCCGTCTTGCTGTCCGATATCGCCGTGCTCAAGGCCGACGAGAAGCCGACCGACACCACGAAGATGCTGAACGAGGTGTCCGAAAAGAAGTTCTACAACTTCGACGTGCAGATGCCCGTGATGATGCTGCGCTCGCCGCTAAAGGACCTCCTCGAATATGCCGAAAAGAAATTCAAACCCGGCTACGACATTCCGACGGTGTATTTCAACCTGGTTTTCCAGGACTTCCTACCCATCATCGTCAATTGGTCCAGCGACGGATGGGTGCTGCCCGTCGTCAGCTCCAACCCCGACCAGAAGAAAGTAGAGAAGTTCCTCGCCACGAAGAAGTTCATCTATTTCTACGAGTCGGCCGAAGGCGAGCGCATCGTTTCTACGATGAAGTTCCTCACACCCGACCCAACCGAGTTTGAAGCCGACGCGAAGAATGAGAATCCAGTCGAGGATTGAATTCCACAAACCGAACACGACAACGGCCCCCGACGCGGTTGAAAAACTGCGGGGCCAGAGAAAGCTCAGAGAGGAATTTCCCTTTCTGGGCTCTCCGTCGTGTCCGGTGGAACTCAAAGCCCTCGTCGCCGACCGCATCACGGCCTACCACGCCTACCGCGAGCATTATCCGAAGCTATTCCTCGCATCGACACCCGAGGAATGTCGCGTCGTGGCAGGAAAAGTGGTCGAGGCATACATCGAGAACCGGCGCGTCTGGGAAGAGCTAAACCACTACAAGCAATATGGCAGAATATTGGGGCACCACCCCATTTTCCGCCACTTCTCGAACCTTCGGAAAGTGCGTGCGATGTCGCTGCGCGACCTGCTGCAACGCGAACGACAGGTGAAGAACAACATCTGGCGCGTCCAGTCGGAAATGAAGAAAAACCCCGATTCCAGCCTGACGCAGGCACGAATCGACCGACTGCGAGGCTATCAGGCCGAACTCGCTGAAATAAGACGGCAGCTGGGCGATGACTGACGGATATTTCAACCTCGCCGACCTCGAAGCGGAACTTTCGCGTAGCAGGCGATTCCTCGACAGCTTCGATGTGGAAATGCTCTTCAAGGTCGATTCACTGAAGCAACTCACCCGGCGACTGCCTCGGCAAGGTGAGATTTTCTTCATCGAAACCACCAAGAGCTTCACGGCATTCACCTTCATTGTCCATGTGCTGAAAGCCGTCGGCCACATCCATCACCTGTACATCGCCACCTACTCGACCAACGAGCGCATCATCAACGCGCTGCTGCGCTACCGCGACCGAGGCCAACTCGAATCCATCCACCTGCACATCAGCGAGACACTGCGGTTCCGAATGCCCGACATCTACCAACGGCTGCTCGACCTGCGCGACAAAGGAATCCTACAGCTCACCTTCGCGTGGACGCACAAAAAAGTCACCTGCATGGACACGCCACAAGGCGCATTCGTCGTCGAAGGAAGCGGAAACTACGGAGAAAACGCACTCCAAGAGCAATACATATTCATCCAATCAGAGAAAGTCTATGAATTTCGATCTGGTCAAGTTCCAAGAGCAAAACCCCAGTAGCGGACCGATGCCCGACTGGCTTCAGCGAATCGACGTAGAAGAATACGAACGACTCGCCGGCATCGGCTATCAGCCCAAGCAGATAGCGATGTATTATAAAATCCCCTATTGGGAATTTATGTCATGGTTCAATTTTCCCTTCTCACCTCTGGCCTACCATTTCAAGCGAGGCCAACTGCTCCAGTCGGCCAAAGAGGGAATGACAATGGCAGCCGACGCCATCAGCGGAACCAACGCAACGCAAGCCCAGCGGTGGGATAAACAGCGGAAAAGCCGCTCACTATCGACCGCCATCGACGAAATCTGCTTTCCCGAACTCGAAATGGAGGTATAGACATGACGAAATTCAAAGAATCTTGCTTTGACCGCCTGCAAGACTACGCCCAAGAGGGCTTCAAAGGCGAACTCAGCGAATACGAGCAGGCCTACTACAACGCACTGCTCGCACAACTCGGCGTCTATCGGAAGTATGGCCGGATGAAAGCCATCCACTTCCTCATGGTCAAACCATTCTCGTGCAGCCGACGAACGGCCACGCGAATGTTCGACGAAGCCGTCAATCTGTTCTACGCCGACGATGGCGTGACACGCCAGGCATGGCGAAACCTCATGTTCGAAGAAGTGCGAAACGCCGCGCTCTCCATCCTCAAAACCGAAGGCCTCACAACCGACGACCTCGAAACCTACCGCCGAATGATGGAGTCGGCCTACAAGTTCAAGCAACTCGACCAACCCGACCCCGAACAGCACGATTCACCGGCCATGCACCGAGAAATCAAGGTCTATGACCTCACCGGCAAGCACCTCGGCCTGCCCAACATCGACCGAAACGAAGTTGCCGCCCTCATCGACCGCCTCGACATCAACGAAAACGAGCGCGAGCGCATACGCGTCGATGCCGGAGTAAAACCCATCGACATCGACAACGTCATCGACAACACCATCGCCATCGCCAATGACCAGACCGACGAAAATTAACCGCACAGCCGACAACGTCGAACTGCGCTACATGAACTGGACGACACAGCTGCTCAACCTCTGTATGCCCTGGTCGTGTTGGTGGTTCGCCGGACGAGCCAGCGCGAAAACCACACAACTACTCGCCGAACGGCTCAAACAAGCCGTCACAGAGTGTCCCGGCGCACCCTTCGCGTGGATAGCCGATACCTATTCCAACCTACACCAGAACGTCATCCCATCTCTGCTCGAAGGTCTGCGCTTCCTCGGGTGGGAAGAATACCGGGAGTTCGTCATCGACAAACAACCGCCCGAAGCGTGGCGGCGACAGATGTACAACGTCGTGTCGCACTTCAAGCACACCATGACCTTCTACAACGGCGTAACCGTCACCTTCTTCTCGCTCGACCGCCCATCCATCGGTGCCGGACGATCATTCGTCGCCATTTTCGGCGATGAAATCAAGTATTGGAAAGAGGAAAATTTTACAAATATCCTCAAAACCGTGCGTGGCTACTATGCACGCTACGGCAACAATCCATGGTACCGCGCCCGAACTTTCACCACAGACCTGCCCAACCCGAATCATATCGGCGAATACGACTGGTGCTACAAGATAGTGAACACAATGGAACGCGAACGAGTCAAACTTCTCATCAAAGTTTCACTCGTCTATAACGAAGTGCGCTCACAATACGCCGTGCAGCTGCAACAACTCCGCAAACTTGAAGCACTCAATGCGTCTTCAGCCGACATCGCCCGCGTCAGAAAGAAACTTACAGACGCCGAAAGGCTCATGATACGGTGGCACGAACGCTGGGTGAAAGCACGGAAGCGCGTCACCATGGCCATGATTTCATCCTCGTTCGTCAATATCGACGTGCTCGGCACCGAATTTTTTGAAGACGAGCAGGCGGAGTCGCTCGAAGGCTTCGCTACCAACATACTATCAATACGGCCACGCCTCGCCGCCAACCAAAAGTTCTACCCCACCCTAACCGCCGACAACTTCTTCGCCGACGGCTACGACAATAGCGCAATAGACCGCAACAAATACGGTTGGAAAGAGGATTGCAGCGTACTAAAATACCTCGACAAAAACCAAATCATCGAGGGAGGAATGGACGCCGGCAATATGCTCTCGATGGTATTCGGCCAACGCAATGGCCGAGAATACCGCCTGCTCAAAGAAATCTTCACCATTTCACCACAGACAGAGCGCGACCTTGCAGATAAGTTCCTGGCCTACTTCAAGCCCCATCGCTTGAAAGTATTGCGGTTGTACTACGACCGCGCCATGAACTCGTATCAGAAGCAACGAGCCGACATGGCCACCAAAATCAAGCAGGCCATCGAGCGCGATGCCGATGGTAAGTCCACCGGCTGGCGCGTCATCCTCATGTCACGCGGACAGGGCGACATCTATTCCGATGTGGAATACCGCTTCTTTATTGCCTTGCTCGCCGGGCAACTGCGCGACCGCCTCTTCACCTTCCTCATCGACCGCCACAACTGCGAATTTACCAAGGCGGAAATGGAAAACTGCGCCACCAAGGTATCGAAAGACAGGTTTAATCGCGACGTGATTCGCAAGGAGAAGAAAGGCGACAAACTGCCATTCGACCGCTTGCCTCGCGAGTCCAGCAACTTGATCGATGCCGTCAAGTACCTGCTAATGCGGCCTGAATGGATTGCCGTGTGGAGCAAGTCAGGTGGGATTGCGTCGCCCAGTCCGAGGTAGCATTTTTGCAAAATCCTATTATCATATATCCGAAAATAGTCGATAGGCTGCAATCGCAAGAAGAAATCGGCGCGGCTCGTGCCGAAACGTGCGGAAGTCGGCGGCAAAATGGAATTTTGCCGCCGACTTTTTCCTTGTTTTCGGGGTTTTCTTTGATTTGGTGGGGAAATTGGAAAAAATTTTTCGCCCGTTTTCGGGCTTACTTCGACCCAAAAACGGGCGATTTTTTCTTCTACTGATGGTGCGATGTGTTAAAAAATGGGGGATTTTTATACATATTCTGTGTTTCATGTATCTTTTTTCGCGATTTTCATGTATATTTGCCGTGAACTAATTTTGGAACGTTTATGAAAAAATGGATTTTTTTATTCGCGCTTGTTGTTGGTGTGGCGAGTTGCGGTGGTGAGAAGCGGAACTCGGAGGAGGTGCGTCGTGCCAATTTCCAGATGCAGGTTCTCAAGCAGACGGAGGCCGACATGGAGGGGAACAGTGTTGTTCTGGAGATTCGTGGTAAGGATGTTCGGTTGTTTCGCGGTATGGGGTATGACGATGTGACGGCCGAGATTGGGCAGCCGGACAAAGGAGGCAGGAGTTTGAACACGGGCGAAATTCGGACTGTTGAATACAACGGCGGAAAAGTGACGCTGTTTTTTACGCTCGATGTATTGACGGACTGGATGCTTTTGCCATAAGTAGGCCGCCCTGCTTCCACTGGGAAGTTATCATTGTTCCGAGTTTTATTGTTTAATGCTGCTTTCAACACTTGTTGATTGTGGTCTTTTGTTTTTTTTTCTGGGTTTTTCTTGTGTTGGTTTACGTCACGATGAACTCTCCATCTTCGTGATGTTTTGAATTGGTTTTGGTCTTTGCCGCGATAGTTGATGCCCCTGACACTGGCCGCTGCGCCCGACGATGCCATTTCGCTTGTTGTGGTGCGTCCTCGCCATACAGGGCGATGTTTCATTGTTTTTTGGTCTGATTGTCTTTTTTCCCTGCTGTCTTTTTTTTGCTGCTGTTACGGTGTGTAGCGTGTTTGTTTTTTTGTTTTACTGGCTTTTCCTGCTGCCACCTTTTCGTTTTTCCTTTGCAAAGTTACGGCAAAGGGAGGTCTGCAAGTACCACTCGTGCGCAGGCTTCACTCGATTATTTCCTCAGATTTTTTCCGACACGCTTTCCTGATTTTTTGTCGGAGAAAAAAATAAGGTTTTTCAAAAAAAATCATTGAAATTACTTGCATTTTGCCCTCCCTGATTTTGCTCGTTGATTTGGCAGCGTAAAAATTTCAAATGCTGGCTACAGCGCAAGTCTAACTAAAAAAAAATTTTAATTATGGTACACACCGTTTTAAACAACAGCTTAAAATTCGACAGAAGGCAGAACAAAAGGCAACCGAGTTTAGTTCATTTTTTCAACATCACCGTTTATGGCGCGGATGGCGAATATTTCACTTGCGAAATAATGGCATCGTCGGGTGCAGAGGCCGTGTCAGAGGCTGAAAGTTTGGCCCGCGAGCAAATTGTAGATATTCAGTACATCACGATAGATTGCGAAATCGATTACTAATTATTTTATTATTAATCCATAAAAATCAACAAAATTATGAAAATTTCAGATCACAATCAGAAAGTGTTAGAAAAGTTTGCCACAATGATGGTAACTCGTATGGAATCGATGAAAGCTTCCCAGTGGAAGCAGGGCTGGATTGCCCGTACTTACGGCGGCGGTCCGGTGAATGTCGAGGGTCGTTCTTACAGCGGCGGCAACGCCTTCATGCTGATGCTCGACTCGTCGATGAACGACTACGGATGGCCGATTTACTGCACGCTGAAGCAGTTGAATCGGCTTGGCTGCCACGTCAATAAGGGCGCGACGTCGATGCCCGTGATATTCTGGGACTACCAGTATATCGGTCCTTACGACCGGAAGATTACGCCCGAACAGTATCGTACGCTTGACAGCGAGGCTCAGAAGTTGTATCGTCTGAGCGGCTTCCTGAAGTCGTACAATGTGTTCAACATTGACCAGACGAATTTCTTCTCGAAGCAGCCCGAAAAGGCGGCTGCCTTGACGAAGCTGTTCAACAAGCCTTGCGAGGCCTCGGACTCGAAGGGCATGTACGAGAACGCCAGCATCGACTCGATGTTGTCGGCTCAGTCGTGGATATGTCCGATTGAGCTCTCGAAGACTCAGAACGCGTTTTACTCTCCGGGTTCGGACTCGATAACGGTTCCTGAGAAGCGTCGCTTCAAGCAGGGTCGCAAGAAGGCCGACGTGTTCCGTGACGGCATGGCGTTCTACGCCACGCTGTTGCACGAAATGGTTCATTCGACGGGTACGCCCG
>JAFUVC010000118.1 GCA_017483785.1 Prevotella sp. | reverse complement strand
GAGCATGAAGAAGGGTGCGCCCGGCGGGTGGCCTACTTCGAGTTTGTAGCCTGTGGAAATGAACTCAGGACAGTCCCAGAACGAGGCTGTCGGCTCAATGGTTGAGCAATAAACAAAGGCGGCAATGGCAAACGTGAGCCATCCCATCGCGTTGTTCACAAGTTTGTACTGTTTCATCTTGTATCTAATTTTTTGTCAATTTTCTTTTTCGACTTGCAAAGTTACGATTTCGCGCCCATAATTCAAAGAGAACAGGGTCGATTTTTCGTATTCCACATGGTTTTTAGGGATATTTTACATTTAGAATCCGTCAGAACGTCATGCGCAGCATAAACCTCACGCCGCGCTTGTGGGCGGTGGGCAGGTCGTTGTAACTCAGGCGGCGGACGTATTCCACGTGGAGGATTTTGAAGATGTTGTAGATGCCGGCCACAATTTCCACATAGGGTTTCTTCGGGTCCATCACGTTGCAGCCGTTGGGGAAGTACATCAGATGCGGCGAGCCGAAATTCTGTGCGAGCAGCGGGTTGTTTTTGTCGGTTAGGTCGCCCCAGAGGGCTTTCACGCCGATAAACTCGCGCCATTTAAGCTTTTTGAGCAGCGGAATGCGGTTGAAAATCTTGCCGTTCATGTCCCATGAAATGTCGAGCGAGGCATAGCGGTCGTTGAGGAACTCCATGTTGTTGACAAGGTTGAACGTCTCGTCCTCGATGATATACGACAGGTTGGCTGCCGGCATGATGAGGAGCGGATAGGGCACCTTACTCCATTGTGCTCCGGCCTTGAGGAGAATGTCGATTCTGCCCCATGAACTCATCCAGAAACGCTTGTAGATGGAGGCTTCGGTGAAGTGATAGTCGTGTTCGCCGCCGAGGAAATTCTTGAATCCCACGGTGTGGGAAACGGTGAATACGGGCGCATCGAGGTTGACTGGCACGCGACGCTGTTTTGTGTTGAAATAGGTGCGGCCAGGCGCGAACTGCAGTTCAAGTCGCGCCTCGGTGGTGCGGATTTTGCCGTTGTGGAGGTACCTGTTCAGTTCATCTTTGGGAATGTCGAGGTGGTTGTTCTCTTCAGAGAGCGGCGTGAAAAACAGGGCTCCGGCAGCCTCGTTCTCCTCGGCCTTGAGCGACGCGGTGGTCTTGAATCCCCATTCCTCTTCGCGCTCGAAAGTGAGTTGTTGGCGGTTGTAGAACATCATTTTATCGACCTTTGCCCACTTGAATGCCGTGAAGACGTTGTCTTTGTCGGTGTGAACGAACTTGTCTGAAGGCGACGTGACGTCGTAGGTTGAGGTGAACGAGAGCGTGCGCTTCGGAAATTCGCGTGGCAGGTATTCTTTCTTGTTGAAGGAATAGGTGAGGTCGCCCTTGTAATAGGTCTTTTTCGAGTTGAGGCCGCGTGCGACGTAGCCCGACAGGAACCAGTGGGGCGAGAGGTTGGCGGTGGTCTGGCCGGAGATTCGGAAGCGGAATCCGTCGATGAAATTCCTTGTAATCGTCGTGTTCACGGGGCCGAGGTC
The DNA here is from genome assembly GCA_017483785.1 of Prevotella sp. Lineage (GTDB taxonomy): Bacteria > Bacteroidota > Bacteroidia > Bacteroidales > Bacteroidaceae > Prevotella. The sequence goes on along the minus strand of JAFUVC010000118.1, from coordinate 6,216 downwards.
GAATTTCGAGGGTTTTCCGGGTGTGCTTGTCTCCACGAAGTTCTCAATCAGTGCCTTCATGCCGAAAAGAATGAATTTGAAGCCCTTGATTTGCTCGATTTTATGGATGAAAGCGTCCATCGACGACTCCGACTTGGTGAGTTCCACCGTGCGATACTGGTTCCAGAATGCCTCGTCGCGCATCATGGCGTCGGCCTCGCGCCGCTCGCGTGTCTTTCCTTTGAAAAGTTGCTTGGGAATGGGCTCGAAGGCATAGTCGTTGAGTCGGGTGGTGCGGATGATGATGGCTTTCGAGATGTATTTCGTCATTTTCATCTCTACAATCATGTCATCGACCGACAAGGCCCACTCGCCGTTGGGCAGTCGCTTGTATTCCTGCTGCACCTGCAAGTTTTCGACGAAATTGACGTCGGTGACCTTCGGCAGGGTCAGGTCGCAGCGCTTCACGTGGAGGGTGGAGTCGGCGAGGATGAAGAGTTCGCCCCGGAAGCCGAAGTCCTGCTGGTTGTTGGGGATGAATTGCAGGTGATAGCAGAGGTCGCGATCGACGAAAACCGTGTCTTCGATGTAGAAGCGGTAGAACGAGATGGCGTCCTTGCCGATGGGCGAGGTGAAATAGTGCCTCAGCAGGCGGATTTGGTCGTCGTAGATGTCGATGTCGGTGAAAGCGTCCTTCATAATCGTGTTGAGGATGTCGCCGGTCTGTATGAAGTGGTTGATGCCCGTCGAATTCATGCCTCGGATGATGTCTTTCTCGCTGCGCGGCTCGCGTCGGTAGAGGTGTTGCGTGACGGTCTCGTCAACGGAAATCGGCAGGATGAGTTTGCCGTTGTAGGGGCACAATTCGACCTGATCGACGAGCCATTTCCGCTTGCCGATAAAGCCGCTGTCCACCAGTTCCGAGGGGCCGATGTCGTTGACTCCCAGCGTGATTTTCTGGTATTTGTTGTATTGCAGGAAGTCGTGGTTGTGGAGGTCGGTGCGCTTCTTGGCGGCGATGACGCGGCGCATGAGTTCCACGGCGGGATTGTCCTTGCGCGAGTATTTTCCCCGTTTTTTGCTGACGACGACCTCGTTGAGTTGTTTTGAGTCGGGTTTCAGCTTCACGTCGAGGCGCGAGGGCGTTTTCTCGTCGATGCGAATGCGCTTCGACTGGTAGCCGACGGCCGAAAACGTGAGGTACCAGCCGTTGTGACGCTCGATTTTGTAGCGTCCGTGGGCGTCGCCGCTGACGGCAATGTGATTGCCCTTGTACGAGGCACTCGGATAGAGGATGGTGTCGCCCGTCTGCGCGTCGAGAACCACGCCCGTGATTTGTGCCGAAACGGTCATGGAAACGAGCAGGAAAAGCAGGGTGACGAGTTGTTTTTTATATTTAAAGTATTTGTTCATAGAAGTTCACTTAAATCATTGATAACCAAATCGGGAACGGATTCTTCGTAGGTTTCTTCCGTCCAGCCTTCGCCCTTGAACCATGCGGTTTGGCATCCGGCTTTTCGGGCGGGGAGAATGTCTTTGTAGAAACTGTCGCCAACGACGAGAATTTCCGACGGGACGAGGGGCGTTTCGAGATGTCGGTTGAGGGCCTCGACGCCGAGCGTGAAAATTCGCGGGTCGGGCTTGCGGATGCCGACCACGGCCGACTCCACAATGTCGAGAAACAGGTGGTCGAAGCCGAATTCGCGCAACACGCAGGCGATGTTGCCGTAGAAATTGCTCACGAGCACCATCGGATAGCGTTGGTGGAGTTCGCTGAGTACGTCGGCGCTGTGGGCCGTGATGCGCTGCACCTCGGCGTAGAGGTCGTTGAGCACGGCCTCGTGCTTCTGCTTGAACTCGGTTTCGCTGGCGTTCCATGCGCCTTGCGTGCAGAGATACTCCATTTCGAGGCGGATTTTCGTCGAAAGCGTGCGGTGGAACGTGTCGTCGGGCTTGATGATGGGGTTTCGGCCCAGCGTGCGCTCGCCGTGTACGTAGGCGTCGCGGAACTGCTGCTCCGTGACGGGCACCTGCTGGCGCTCGTAGGCGTGCCAGAGCATCTGTCCCCAGTGGCATCCGGCGGTGTCGAGCGTGCCGCCATAGTCGAAAATAATTCCTTTTATCGGGTTCATAGTTCAAAATTCATAGTTCATAGTTGTTTGCTGAGGTCTCTGCACAGTGCTTCATGGCGGTTGTGCATATAGACGTATAGCGCCTGCATGACGGTGATTTCAAACACGGGATAAATCCACGGCTGCCCGATGAGGCACGACGCATAGACCACGATGGCGCGTGTGTTGAAAGTCAGAATGTTCGTGTAGGGCATCAGCGGGCGTGATTCTTTCAGAAAATCGTGGGATATGTCTGAACTCCCGAACTCCTGAACTCCCGAACTCCTGAACTCCCGAACTCCTTTCTGAAAAAACGCCTGAAAACACGGCGTCCGCTTCTCCTGACTGCGGCAGTAGTTGGCGTAGTTGTAGAAAAAGAGTTGCCCGAGGATGTTCCCGTCCTTTCTGTGCTGTTCAAAAATGGCGCGCTGCTGCTCGTAGTTGTCGAGTTCGCTGCCGCTTTTTCCATTCAAGAAGAAGAGGTGAATCTGCCGGTAATAGTCGGCGAGCGACGACTGCGGCGAGTGGAACAGAAATCCGGCCACGGCGCAGAGCACCCAACTCCAAATGCCCCATTTCACGGTGGTGAAGGGGATGTTTTCGGGCATCAGTCGCCACGCGATGGCGGCGTAGATGGCGAAAAACCACAGGTCGCCCGAAAATCCGTCGAGCATCCGGCCGATGAGCGTTTTCTTGCCCGTCAGTCGGGCCATCTGGCCGTCGGTGGAGTCGCAGAAATTGGCAAACATCAGTAAGACAACACCCAGAATGTTGTGCCGGAGGTCGGTGTAGTGGAACATCCAGCCTGCGCCCACGCCGAGGAAAATCGACAGAATCGTGATGGCGTTGGGATGCACCCCGAGGCGGTTCCAAAACAGCGCGAACACGAGGCCGATGGGCCGCGTGAAATGCACGTCGAGCCATTCCTCCGTGTCGTTCGACTTGAACGAAGCCTGCAGTAGATCCTTGAATGTTGCCATATTGGGTGTTGAGTTGAATGTTAATTGTAAATTGTAAATTGTAAATTGTCAATTGTAAATCGCCCTGACAATCGCTTCCGCCGCCCCGTCGCGACAGCGCGAGAACGACGGCCAGTCGTTGAAGTCGATGATGCAATACGAGCCGTCGGGCCTGACGATGATGTCGCCGCCATAGACCTCGATTCCCGTGAGCACGGCCAGCCGTTCCACGTCTTTCCGCAGTTGCGCCACGTCGAACGCGTAGTGGTGTGCCGGCCCGTTGACGGCCTCGTGGGTGACTTTCGTATCGCCGTCGTCGGTGGGGTAGAAATAGCGGAAAAAGTCGGTGCCGCGCACGGCATAGAACTTCACCACGTCACCCACGACGTGAGCCGTTGTCAGAATGTTGGTGAATCCCCTTGGGTTGGTGAAAGCCTTTTCCGCTCTAAACGCTTCGTCTTCGTCGCGGCAATAGACGATGTCTTCCGGGCATGAGCCTAAATCGCTGTCGTGCTTCACCCAATAGCCGCTTTCGCCCTTTAACGGTGCCGCCGGAAGGCCGTTTTCGCGCATCAGTCGGTCGATTTTCAAGCGCGTCAATCCCTCCAACGCCGTCGCAGAGTTGATGACGCGACCGTGGAAATTTTCCGAAAGCAAATGCTGCGTTCGCGGCTGCCGACCCATGTCGAGCACGATGTCGGGCGAGTCCCAGTCGTCGCTCTCGCTCAGGGCCAGTTCGTCTTTGACGGTCACCTCGCAGCCCATCGCAAGCAGTTTTTCGGCCACTGCCATCATGATTTTTCGGTCTTTTTCGACGCAGTTGGGCGAGAAATGCGGGGCGCGCGTCAGTGCCAGAACCTTCATTCTGACGAAAGGATTGATGAATTTCTCGGCCTTCACGATGTCGCTGGCGTGGTCGATGTCGAGCACTTTCACAAACGGATAAGCCCGCAGCCGAAGCCCGTCGCGGACGAGTGCGCGCTGGAAGTTGCGCATTCGGCTTTCGCCGCGCTCCATGCAGTCGTTGAGCGTCTTGAAAGCCTTCGGCGTGAGGCCGTAGATGCCGGCGGAGATGAGGGTAGCCCCCCTGTTTGAATGTTGAGTGTTGAATGTTGAATGTTGAGTGTTGAATGTTGAGTGTTGAATGTTGAGTTCTTCCAATGAGTTGAAAAATCCCGTAATCCTCGCATTTTCGCACCCCCGCACCTCCGTACCCTCGCACCCCCGAACCTCCGTACCCACATACAGCGGTTTCTCATCGTCGATGAAATAGGTGACACCCATCAAACCGTCTTCACCTTCGGCCAATGCCTTCTGGAAAGCACGGAGATAGCCCTCGAAATCGGCTTCGCGGAAAATCGTATCGACCGTCGTCAGCACAAAAGGCGCATTGCTGCCGTCGTCGAGCAACTGGCTCAGTTCGTAGAAACTGTGCATCGAACTCGGCGTGGTTTTCACCACGAAACGCAGTGGCGGCAGCGGATTTCCGCAGAGTTCACCCGCATTTTGAAGCCGTCGAAGGTGTTCGCTCACCTCGGTTGTCAGGTCGTTGCAGATGACGACGATTTCCTCTGCCTCGTTCGACATAAAAATGCGAATCAGGCGGTCGATCAGGTGTTCGCCGTGAATTTTCACGAGCGGTTTTGGCGCGTCGATGCCCTCCTGTGCAAGTCGCGAGCCTTCGCCTGCGGCGATAATGGCGTATTTCATCTTATTTTTTCATTCAAATGGGTCGCAAAGTTAGTCAAAATTAGCGAAAAATGGGTAAAAATTACCGTTGTTTTTGTTTTCTTTAACGCGAGTCGGTTTACTCGATTTGAAATTTTTGTTACCTTTGCATCATAATTCTTTCTTGAAAATGATGAAAAATCGAATTTTGACGATTGCCTTGTTGATGAGTGCAATCGGTTGTGCACAAGCGCAAAAATCGCTGCCGATGCTCGTTGGAACTTACACCGACAGCGGCAGTTGTGGCATCTATTCGTTCTGTTTCGACCAAGTAAGCGGAAAGGCCGAAAAACTCGATTCGCTGGCGTTGCGAAATCCGTCGTTTCTGACGCTTTCGCGCGATGGTCGCCACGTTTATGCCGTCGGCGAGACCGATGACCGACAGGCTTCGCTCAACACGATTCGTTTTGACGCGAAAAATGGGCGGATGCAGTTGCTTTCGAGTGCCGCCACTGAGGGAAAATCGCCCTGCAACGTGGCGACGAATGGAAAAATGGCGGTTACGGCAAACTATTCTGGCGGTTCGATGAGCGTTTTCCGACTCAACGAAGGCGGTTCGCAGGCCACGCTCACGCAGCGTTTTCTCGGTGCGAAAGGTGGTCCCGACTTGACCCGTCAGGAAGCGCCGCACGTGCATTGTGCCACCTTCACGCCCGACGGAAAATACATTCTCGCCACCGATTTCAGTGCTGACCGCATTTGTTCGTATCGCCTGCGTGGAACGACCGTCGTCGCCAATGGCATCGCCGCCCAAATCGCCCCCAGTTCGGGTCCTCGTCACCTCGTTTTCAGTCGCGACGGGCGCTTTGCCTATCTCATCGGCGAACTGTCGGGAAAAGTCAGCGTGTTCAGTTATCGCGATGGTCGGCTCAAAGAGATTCAAACCGTCGTTTCCGACAGCGTCGGGGCGCGTGGCAGCGGCGACATTCACCTGAGTCCCGATGGGAAATTCCTTTATTCGAGCAATCGCCTCATGGCCGACGGAATCGCCATTTTCGCCGTCGATGCACGCACGGGAAAACTCACCAAAGTGGGCTATCAGCTGACGGGTCGCCATCCGCGCCATTTCAACATCACGCCGAATGGCCGCTACCTGCTTTGCGCCTGCCGCGACGACAACAAAATTCAGGTTTTCCGACGCGACGAAAAAACGGGTCTGCTCACCGACATCCATCAGGATATTCCCGTCAGCAAGGCCGTTTGCGTACAATTTTTTTGATTTTATATCATAAAAAGAGGTCGTTTCAAAAAAAATATGTACCTTTGCACAAATTTTATTGATTATGGAATACCGTAAAACAGAAATCGAGGGCGTTTACATCATCGAACCGCGTGTGTTCGGCGATGAGCGCGGCTATTTTTTCGAGGCTTGGAAGCAGCAGGAATTCGAGGAAAACATCGGAAAAGTGAATTTCATTCAAGACAATGAATCGAAGTCG